>JAJDDR010000423.1 GCA_029260255.1 Phycisphaerae bacterium | reverse complement strand
TGAATCAGGGACAAATCCGTTGGGACGGCCAATATGAGGAGACGAGGTCATGAAACGAAGAGTGGCGCGAGCCGGGGTGATCGTGGTGGCGATGTTGGTGGCAAGTCCGCTTGCCCACGCGGGGGAGTTGTACCGCCTCGGCGAGGGCAGCAGCTTCTGGCGCGGGTGCTTCCCGCCGTGCATGTGCCCCATCAGACTGGGGGAGGATTTCACGGGGACGTTCACGCTTGACGCGATTTTCCCGCCTGGATCGTCAGTCAGAGCCTTCGCGATGCGCGACATCGATTGGTCGGTCAGGCTGGGCGATCGAACCCTGGCGGTCGTCGGTTCCGGGAGGTACTTCATCCGTCAGACGAAGCAGGGGTCCCACCACCGCATGGTGCTCAAGGTAACGATCGGCGATGAGCCGGCACGCAAGTTCGACAGCGGCCTCGTGCCGATGACGACGTCGCTTCCGTTCATCGACATCTCCGTGTCGGCGAACAACATGCAGTGTTTCGACACGGTGTTGAACATCAGCGCCGTGCCCGGTCCGCAGGAGTGCGGCGGGCTCACCGGCAATCCGTGCGAAGACCCCGGCGGATTCGGCCGGTATCCGGACGGGACGTGTGACTGGGCCGACATCGAGGGTGAGTGCACCGAGATCCCGATACACTGCCCGCTGTTCTGGGACCCGGTTTGCGGGTGCGATGGCGTGACCTACAGCAACGTCTGCGAGGCGAACGCGAACAGCATGTCCGTTGACCACGCGGGCATCTGTCTCTAGGCAACGACAAGGCGACACCGGCGCGCACTGGCGCGCCGGTGTTGTTTTCACCCACCTCTTGCGGTGCTTCACGCCGCGATTCACCCAAGGTCCTTGACAATCGCGCGCGATGGCGGAGACTGGGTCTCAGCGGCTCGGGCCGGAATGCTGCCGCTTTCTCGAAGCCGAATTGTATCACCCGCTATCGTGTGAGGTCATGACCGTGGCAAGCAAGACCGGTGTGCAGAAACTGGAGAGGCTCTTCGCGCATCTCGACGGGCTGACGGAACGGGCGACCGTCGAGCAGATCACGTTGTGGCTGCGTGAGGCGGCGATCTCGGCGGAGGATGTCGCGGATCACGTTCACTTCGGCGAAAATGGGTATCTTCGCAACTTGGTTCACGAGGGCGCGCACTATCATGTGCTGGTTCTCTGCTGGCGGAGCGGGCAGCGCAGCCCGATTCACAATCACGCCGGGTCGACGTGCGGATTGACGGTGCTCGAGGGCACCGCCACGGAGACCGTTTTCGAGCACGCGCCTTGTAATCTGGTCAAAGCGGTATCATCCTCCGATTTATCCGCGGGATCGATCGGCGCTTCGCAGGACGGCGACACGCACCAGGTGTCGAATCTGCAAACGTCGGGTGATGATCTGATCACGCTGCACGTTTATTCGCCGCCGCTGCTGCGCATGGCCAGCTATTCGCTCACCGAGCCGCACGTCGGTGAGTTTCGACCCATGGTGCTCGCGCACGTGGATGGAAGCGGTATCTGAGTCGTCGCCTCCGTTGTCTCGCTGATTTGTGATGGCCGATGCGTCTCACCATCTCGGTTCGCTCAGCTCCGACGCCTTCGCGTCGCTCGGTTCGATGGAGGGCATCTACGAGCCAATCGTGGAGATCACTTACGTCGGTCCGCTGACCGAGGATGCCTTCGCATCGTTCGGATCGATGGAGGGGTTGGCCGCTCCGACCGCGGCGCCCGCGATGGCGCCGCCGGTCACGCGCGAGGCGTCGTCCTACTTGCCCGGTTACCTTCTCGCGAGTGCGGCCGCGGTCGCCGCTTACGTCATTCATCTTTTTCCGGTGGCGCCGTTTCAGGTAATCGGCGCGACCGGCGTGCGGCATCCGATCAGCGCGGCGATCATCGCAATTGTGATCGGGGTGGCGATTCGGAACCTGTGGCCGGTGCCCGGGGCTATTTCCGCCGGATGCAAGCGGATCGTCAAGAAGCTCATCCCGGTGGCGATCGTGCTTACCGGCGCGGGTCTCGATCTGGGCAACATCGCGGGCATCGGTGTGATCGCTCTAGGGATTACGGTGATTTGCATCGGCGTCGCGTTCGGGGCGGCGTATTTGTTCGGCAGGTGGTTCGGCTTGTCGCCCGGCACGGCCATCCTGATAGGAGCCGGTACCGGTATCTGTGGAAACAGCGCGATTGTCGCAGTTGCTCCTCTGATCGATGCCGACGACGAAGAATTGGTGCTGTCGATCGGCACGATCAACCTGTTCGGTCTGCTCGCGATGCTGGCGTGTCCGCTGCTGGGGGGCATGCTCGGCATGGGGGACGAAGCGTTCGGCGTGTGGACCGGCACCTCCATTCACGCCGTACCGCAGGTGGTTGCGGCCGGATTCGCTCACAGCGCCGACGCGGGCATGCTCGCGACGCTGGTCAAGCTCGTCCGCGTGACGCTGCTGGCACCTCTGGTCGCCGGGTTGGCGATTTACTACGCTCGCCGCCACAGCGCGGATGTGGCCAGTGGGCGTAATGTTGTCGTTCACTACGCCCGATTCGTACCGTGGTTCGTTTGGGGATTCGTGCTGCTGGCGCTGTTGAACACGGTCGGCGTGATACCGACGCTAGGCTTCGATCTTTCGGAGTGGATCGCCGCTTCAGCCGCCCCGGTGGAGATTCCGCTGGCGGACATCTTGAAGCGGATCGCGAAGGTCATGCTGACGCTGGCGATGGCGGCCATCGGCCTGGAGCTGAACCTGCGCGTGCTCGCGCGCGTCGGCGGTCGGGCGCTTGCCACCGGGTTGGCGGCGTCGTGTGTACTGGCGGCGACGAGCCTCGCGCTGGTTGGACTGCTGATGTAGCACTGTGGCACCGGTTTTCGACCGGTGATTCACCGATTCACCGGTTGGAAACCGGTGCCACAATCGATTGCCATCCGAAAAACGACTCGGTCGATTCCCGGCTTGAGGTAGCCCCGCACGACCGGAACCCCGTCGACCTCGCCGTCACCGATCATCGTCATGCCGAAGGCGGTGTGAAATCGGATTGAAGCCTCGTTCTTGGGGGATGCCGTCGCCTTGATCCCGGTGCAGCGGTGGCGTTTGCATTGGTCGACGAAGTGCTCGTAGAGGCGGCGCGCCAGTCCCAGCCGCCTGTAGCCCGATCTCACGGCTACCATGTGGACATATCCTACTCTCTCGACCTGCGAGCGAAACCCCTGGAGGTAGGCGGTGACCTTCTCGCCGTCCCTGATGACGAATGCGGAGTCGCCAAACTCGAAGATGAAGATCGGGTGGTGCAGCGGCAGCGTCAGATCACTGTCCCAGAACGCGCCGTGTTCTGCGACAACCTGGTCGAAATCCGCCTTGGTACATCGTTCAATCGTGTCTGCCGTCAACGCGCCGCCCCGCACTTTCCGCTGTTTGCTCAACGCAATCGATTCGTCAAGACGAGGATGTCGTTGTGCCTCGACCGTGTCAACCTGCGTTCGAGCGTTCTCGACGGTTCAGTTGCGGCTATGTACCATTCCACGGACGCGACGGGGCGTTGCTTCAGGTTGGTCCTGTCGGGAAATCGAGACGACGATGATGCATCCATTCCTCGCCTGCGCCCTGCTCTGCGCTGCCGCTCTCGGGCAGGAGGAGACCGGCGCGCAGACTCCGCCAAAAAAACCCGACGCCGCCGGCAAAGTGCCCGGACCGGTGTTGGGAGCCCGCGCCGCAGAGGCCACAGCGTTGGCCGAAACGGGGGCGTTCGTCGCGCTGGGTGGCGACCTGAATGCGGTTGACGGCGAAGGGCACACGCGCTTGCACGAAGCGGTGCTCCACGGGCACGAGCGCCTGGCCGCGTTGCTTGTTCACCACGGCGCGAACGTCAACCCGAACGGTCCACGAGGCTGGGCGCCGTTGCACATCGCGGCTGCGCGGGGGTACCACAATCTGGCAACGCTCCTTCTCGCCAACGGAGCGGACGTCGCGATCCGGAGCGACGAGGGCTGGTCGCCGCTGCATGCCGCAGCGTCAAGGGACCACCGGCGGGTGGCCGCGCTGCTCATCGCGGCCGGGGCGGAACTCGACGCGAAGGACCGGGACGGATGGACGCCGCTGCACGTGGTCGCGTTGAAGGGGCACCGGGACAGCGCGGAACTCCTCATCGCCAAGGGTGCCGACGTCAACGTGCGTGACAGCCAGGGGCAGACGCCGTTGCACAGAGCAGCCGCGGGAGGCCACAACACCGTGGCGGCATTGCTCGTCGCCAAGGGTGCGGAGGTCAACGCATCGCGAAACGACGGCCGAACGCCGCTGCACCTCGCCGCGGAATCGGGCAACCTCCCGATGGTCTCGGGTCTTCTCAGCAGGGGTGCCGAGGTCAATGCGCGGGACGAGAAAGGCTGGTCGCCGCTTCGCGTGGCCGCGTCCGTCGGAAACAACGCTGTCGTGGAACGCCTCATCGCAAAGGGCGGGATCGCCGCGACCGCCGAATCCGACGACTGGCCACCGTTGAAATGGCTGGTGCCCGCCGATCGCGGTCCGGCGAATGGACTGCTTGTCGGTGCGACCGAGGGTGATGCCGCGCACTGGCGGCGAGACCGTACGGCGTTGCACTGGGCTGTGCTGCGGGGTCATCGTCGACTGGCCGAACGCCTCATCGCCGAGGGGGCGGACCTACATGCATCTGATTCCGATGGACGTACGCCGCTGCACGTGGCGGCTTCGGCGAAGAATGGTGCGCTGGTGCGCATGCTGCTCGCGGTCGGTGGCGGCGTCGACCAGACGGACGACGAGGGGCGAACGCCGTTGCACCTTGCGGCTGAGTCGGGCGATGTGGAGACCGCGAAACTTCTGCTGGCGAGCGGGGCGGATGTCGGTGCAGCGGATGGGCGGGGGCGCACGGCTTTGCACGTGGCAGCATCGTCCGGGCACGTCGCGGTTGTGGATCTGCTCGCCCTCGCCGGCGCGGACATTGGTGCGGGAAGTGGCAGCGGTCGCACCCCTCTGCACGAAGCCACGGAGGCCGGGCAGGTCGATTCCGTGAATGCACTACTCGCCCGCGGCGCGCCCGTAGACGCGATTGGCCACGACGGTCAAACGGCGCTGCACGTCACGGCAGTGTCGAATCAACTCGAGATCATGGACGTGTTGCTTGCCAAGGGAGCAAAGATCGACGCGACGACACGCGGGGGTCTGAATCCTCTGCATCTCGCTGCGGACTCAGGTCACGCGGAGATGGCGGCGTTGCTCATTTCACGAGGCGCGAGTGTGGAATCACGCGACCGGCAGGGTTGGACGGCGCTGCATGCCGCGGCTTTCAAGGGTCGCCGGGCTGCTGCGGAGGTTCTCGTTGCCCACGGTGCGGATGTCGGCGCCGCCGATGCGGCAGGGCGGACCGCCTTGCACCGTGCGGTCATTGGGGGGCAGGATGATGTCGCCGAGTATCTGCTGGCCCGCGGCGCGGCGGTCGATGCATCCGGCAATGACGGCAGGACCGCGTTGCATCTGGCGACCGAGGTCGGGCGCCTCGGAATCGTTGACGCGCTCCTCGCCCGGGGTGCTGAAGCCGACGCGAAGGACCGCCACGGGTGGGCGCCGCTCCACATCGCGGCGGTCACGGGCAGCGAAAGGGTGGCCGCAGCCCTCATCGCCGCCGGCGCGAAGCTCGACGGCAGGAGTCCGGACGGCTGGGCGCCGCTGCACTGGGTCGCGCTGCGAAATCACGTCGGGGTGGCCGAACTGCTCGTCGCCGCCGGCGCAGACATCAATGCCATCGGCCGGGACGGATGGACGCCGCTGCACGCCGCCGCGCTTCGGGATTCAATCGGCGTGGCCGAGTTGCTGATCGCTCGCGGTGCGGACATCGACGCGCAGGACAACCGCGGCTGGACACCGCTGCACGTCGCGGCCGACGGTGCTTGCCACGGTGTCGCACATCTGCTCGTTGTCGCCGGGGCGGACGTCACGGTCCGCGATAGCGAAGATCGAACCGCACTGGAGACGGCGGAGCGAGGGGATGACGCGACGCTGACTGAGTTCCTTCGCAAGGCATCGCCGGCGGAATGACCCGCGCCGCTGCGCGGCGGTTACTCCAACTCCAGAACGACTCGGAACCCGATGGTGTCAAGCTTGCTGTCGGCTCCCCCCCAAACGCGGTTCGCGCTACGGCATTGGTGCGGCCGATGGCGCCAGGAACCCCCGCGCAGAATGTGGCGTTCAACCTGGCTCTCTTGTGGTACGCCGTCCGCTTCAGCGTCGGGTCCCTTCTCGGGTCCGTCCGAACACCACTCCCAGACGTTTCCATGCATGGCGTACAGGCCCCAGGCGTTCGACGGAAAGCTGCCGACCGCGACGGTCTTGCCGCGTAGGACGCCCTTCGGACCCTTTCCGTAGGCGTAGTCGCCGTCGTAGTTCGCCTGGCTCGTGGTAATCGCCTCGCCGAACGAAAACGGTCCGATGGTTCCCGCGCGGCACGCGTACTCCCATTCGGCCTCCGTCGGTAACCGGTAGCGTCGGCCGTCGGCGGTGGCGAGCTTCTCGCAGAATGCGAAGGCCTCATGCCAAGTCACACGATCGACAGGCAGAACATCGCCATCGCGGTCGCCGGCGTCATCAATCATCACCGCGGCCCACTGAGCCTTAGTTACCTCGATGGCGCCCAGGTAGAACCCGGCTGCGATCGTCACTTCGGTTTGATGTTCGTCCCTGTCACGGCCCGGTTCGCCGGAAGGACTGCCCATTCGGAACTCGCCCGGTGGGATGAAAACGAATTCCATGTTGATCGAATTCGTCGTTCGGCTCGAGACGACCTCGGTGCGGAGACGTTGGCCCTCGCCATGGTCGGGGTCCAGCGCGAGCAGTTCGTCCAAGGTCAGCACCGCGGCGGTCAACCTGCCACCCGCGTCGTCTTCCCGGGCGCGTGACAGGAGTGTGTTCGCGATGTCCGCCCGTCGCTCGGACAGAGCGCGACCCGCCGCTTGGAACAGTGCGATCGCGTCAACCGTACGACCATCGGCGAGCAGCTCGGCCCCGCGTGCGGCCTGCGCCGTGGCGTTTTCGATCGCCGATTGTCCGTCAACCGATTCGCGGGCGACCGGTCCGAGAAGCGACTCGAATCGCTCGATCCGCGCGAGCAGCGCGGATTCCTCATGAAGTGCTTCCTCTGCGCGTGCAGGCCATGCGGCGAGTTCCTCGAGTTGCGCCTCGATCTCCGCGTAAGTGGTCAGCGCCGCCCGGTGGGCACCGGAAGCGAGCAATTGGTCCGCCTGATCCAGCTTGGCGGCGATCTCTTCATGAACGCTCGCGTCGAACACGTTGGCGAGGGACAGCGCCAGCAGCCGGTCCAGAAGGTCGCGTTCGGTCTCTGCGGTACGCAGGCGCACCTCTGCCGTTTCGCGTTCGTCATCGGTTCGGGCGCCGCGGAGGCTTCGCGCGCAGGCATCGGCGCGCCTGGCGGATTCCGCCCGCCGCTCATAAATCGTCAGTTCCAGCGCGTCGAGCGTCGAACGCAGGGCGTTTGTGGTCTCGGCCAACTTCGTCGGCTCATCGCGCAACATTTGCACGGCGCCGTTGACCTGGGCTTCGTAGAGATCGAGCGCCCGTTGGAACGTCTGCGCCGCCTCGTCGTAGTCCATGGCTTTAAGTTGCCGCTCACCTTCCGCCATGAAGGTGCTCGCCCGAGACGATGCGTTCCGCGCCGCGTCGTCGGGCAGTAGCTCGGCGATCCTCTGCCAGTTCGACGCCGATGCCATCGCCTGCAGCCGTGTGGACTCAGCGGCGGCCTGGCGCTCGGGGTCGCGAAGGGCCTTGCGGATCATCAACCCGATCGGCGCCCGCCATTTCACGGCGATCGCGCCGGCGATGATGACTGAGAGTACTGCAACGGTGACGGCCAGGAGTTTGGCGCGGCGCATCCTCAGTGGCGTCCCCACGTTCAACGCCGTGGCGAACCCGTCCATGTCAACGAATCGATCATCCGGGTCAGACGCGAGGGCGCGGTCCAGAGCGCGCGAGACCGTCCGCGGTATTTCGGGTCGCCGCTCGCGAGCCGAAACGACCCGCCCCACCGGCGCATGGCCGGTGATCATCTCGTAGGTCACGGCGGCGGTGGCGTACTGGTCCGTTCGATGGTCGATCACTTTCGTTTGCCTGAGTTGCTCCGGTGCCCTGAAGGGGACAGCCGTCTCCGATATGCCGGACACCGCGTGGTCACCCGCTTCGCATACGCGCGTCATGCCGAAGTCCATGAGCTTCACATCGCCGTCGTCACAGAGGAAGATGTTCTCGGGCTTCACGCCGCCGTGGACGGTGTGCTGATGGGCGTACGACAGGGCGGAGCATATTGCGACAGCCACGCGAAGCGCCTCGCCGACAGGAAACAGTTCGCCGCCCTCGCGCAGCGCATCCAAGCGTTGTCGAAGCGTTACGCCCTCGAGCGGCTCGGTGACGACAAGACGAAGTTCGCCGTCGCGGTGCAGCCCGATCGTCCGCACGATGTCGGCGTGACGCAGGCGGATGGCACGCTCAACCACATCGATGAGGCACGCTTGGGCTTGCTCGTTCTTGAAAACCTCGGGCAACAGTACCTTGACGGTGACGGGCTCATCACGATCGCGATCGATGGCCGCGAAGATCGCACCGAGCGGGCCGACACCGATCCGGTGACACAATGCGAATCGGTTGCACAACGGGCGATCCGTGGGGAGGTGGTTGAGCGGGATATCACGATCCATTAAGCGGTTTGCCCCAATCGGGACCATCGGTTTGGCGGTGCGATCGACGATCCGCTTCCATTGAGGATCGACAGAATAGCCCGGTAGCCTACATACGGCGGTCATTCCGATCAAGCGAGCCGGATTCGCGGAACGCCGGCGGGGTCCGCGAATGCAGCACCGCTTGTCGATATGAACCACGATTCCATGTGGGATCGACGGCAGGTGCGCTCGGAGCATGGTGTGACCCATAACAGATCTCGCCTGCGGGCAGCGGTGGCATGCTTCTTGCCCGGTGTCTTGTTAGGATGGTGAATGGTGAGAGCGGAATTCGGGCGGAGGATTCCCAGGCCAAGAACGCGAGTGCCGTGCCGTGATGTGCAGTCGGATGGTTTGCTGCGTGCTTCTGTCGGTTACAGCCGGTGTGCGCGCGATGCAGGCCGAGCCGCCGGTGGAGCGTCCTACCGGCCCGGTCGTTTCGTGCGCCACCGCGGAGTGTCACACCAAGGTGATGTCCGGCCGATTCCTGCACGGACCGACCGCCCAGAAACAGTGCGCGTCCTGTCACGTTGTCGATGATGTCGCCAAGCACACGTTCCGGTTGGTCGTTCCCAAGAACGAGCTCTGCGGCTACTGTCATTCCCTCACCCAACGCACCGTCGTCCACAAGCCCGTGACCGACGGCGAATGCGTGAAGTGTCACGATCCGCATGGTAGTGACTACCCGCGACACTTGCTGGGCGATCCATCCGGCTCGCTCTGCATACCCTGCCACAAGCCCAAGGGTCACGGTCGAACGCAGCAAACGGGCACCCGCCCGGTGCGGGAGGGCAAGTGCAACATGTGCCACCTGCCCCATTCGTCCTGGCTGCCGAAGCTCCTGCCCGCCGACCAGCAGCAGCTCTGCCTGTCGTGTCACCAGAACTTGTGGGCACGCATCGAACTGCTCGGGCGATCGCATGC
This sequence comes from Phycisphaerae bacterium, assembly GCA_029260255.1. Classification (GTDB taxonomy): domain Bacteria; phylum Planctomycetota; class Phycisphaerae; order UBA1845; family UBA1845; genus OFTM285. The sequence continues at coordinate 17,230 of JAJDDR010000423.1, read as the reverse complement.
TCCGGTTCAGGACGGCCGTTGCCTGGACTGCCACGACGCGCACAAGAATGGAAATCCTCGGCAACTCCGGCAGCGCGTTCCGCAGCTCTGTTTCTCGTGCCACGAGCATGACGGCATCCGCCGGCTCGTCGAAACCGCCGCCGTCGTACACGGGGCGCTGGCCACGGAGGAGTCCTGCATCGCGTGTCACGTTGGACACGCCGGCATGCAGCCCGGTTTACTTGCCGCGTCCGAGCGGGATCTGTGCCTCTCGTGTCACGGTGAGCGGCTGAATACCGAGGATGGGCGTGTGCTGCCCGACATGGCACTCCTGCTGAAAGAGAACCCGCGTCACCACGGTCCGATCCGCGAGGACAAGTGTTGCCCGTGCCACGACCCCCATGCGTCATCGCGGGCCAACCTGTTGACCGAAGAGTACCCACAGCTCTTCTACAGCCCGTTCGATACCGCGACCTACGCGCTGTGTTTCGAGTGTCACGTTGAGCGTCTCGTGCTCGCCGAAGACGCCATCGGCGCAACGGGGTTTCGTGACAAGGACCGCAACATGCACGCCATCCACGTCAGCAAAGACCGCAGGGGCCGTAACTGCCTCGCATGCCACGAAGTGCATGCATCCGTTCATCCGTTTTACATCCGTGACACCGTTCCGTTTGGCCCGCAGGCGTGGGAAATCGAAATCAACTACACGAGATTGCCCACGGGAGGCCAGTGCTCCCCCGCCTGCCACGAGGCGAAGGTTTACGACCGAGGTGACCGCGAGATGGCGAAAGCGCCGCGGGCTGGACTCAAGCCGGAATTGCTGGACCCATGATGAGTGAAGACGCCGAATCCAAAACCGGGACGAACAGTTCCCGTCGCACATTCTGCCAGGTCGCGATCGGCGGAACCGCCGCGGTGTCGGCCGCGACGGTGAGCTATCCGGTTCTTGCATTCCTGCGACTTCCAAAGGCGCTCGGACCGGCTGAGCTGATGGAACTTCCGCTGGAGGAGCTGGTTGAGGGCGAGGGGCACTGGGGCGAGCACCGCGGCAAGCAGATCGTGGTGATCAAGCTCGGGGACGAGATCCGGGCGTTCGACGGCACGTGCTCGCACCTGGGCTGCATCGTCCGTTGGGACGCCGCAAAGCGGAGATTCGAATGCCCCTGCCACGGAGCCAGGTTCGACGACCTCGGCACGCCGATTCGCGGTCCGGCCAACGCGCCGCTCCGGCGCGTGGAGTACGCCGTTGAAGAGGGCATTCTGAAGATCCGTGATTTTTCGGGGACTGCATGATGTCGGACCAACCGACAGTCGGACCGTCGCCACCGCCACCGCCGTATCCTCGTGGCCGGTTCGGATCGAAGCGACTGCTCGAACCGCATCTGCCCCCGCCGCTGGTGCCGCGTTCGATCGGCTGGGCCGGTTGCTTCGGCGGGCTGGCGTTTCTGCTGTTTCTGAATCAGGTCTACACAGGCGTGCTTCTGTTGATGTACTACAAGGCCGACCCGGCCCGCGCCTGGGACTCGGTCACGTTTATCAAGAGCAACGTGCAGATGGGCTGGCTGATCCAGCGCCTCCACGCGGTGGGCGCCGACATGATGATCGCGCTGGTGCTGATGCACATGGCACGGGTGGCGTACTACAAGATCTACCACCATCCGCGCGAGTATCACTGGCTTTCGGGCGTTGCGCTGCTCGTGTTGACGACGGCCATGGCATTCACCGGGTATCTGCTCCCGTGGACCAATCTGAGCTACTGGGCCGTCAGTGTGGGCACGGAGATTCCCGGCGCGATACCGGTCATCGGTGAGGACATCGCTACGTGGCTTCGGCGGGGGCCGAACGTTTCGGGTGAGACCCTCGGGTTCTTCTACGCCATGCACGTTTCCATCTTGCCCGCGACGATCGTGCTGGGACTGACCGTGCACTACATCATGATCCGCAGAACGGGAGTGTCGAAACCTCTATGACAGAACACTGCGTGCATCCCAAAAAGAGGGGCAGTCCGGGTGGCAGAGCCACGCAGAATGGGACGCACCCCGGAACACTCGAGGAGCGCTGATTCAGATGCCGGTTGACTATCGCAAGCAGTACACATCCGACCAGCTCGAGCCGCTGTGGCCTAACGCGGCCATTCGCGGAACGGTGGCGGCGTTGGTCACATTGGCCTTCATGACGGTGCTGGCTGTGCTGCCCGTGCTCCTGCATCGCTGGGGGCTGGGACACTGGATGGAGGAATCGACTCCGGCCGATCCGAGGGTCACGCCGTTGCACATTCGCCCCGAGTGGTACTTCCTCGCGAGCTATCAGGCGCTAAAGCTCTTTCCCAGCCAGTTTCTCGGTGTTTCCGGCAATACTCTGGGTGTGTTTTCGGAGGTGTTGGTGGTGCTCGGTGTGGGCTTGTTGCCCTTCTGGGTGCGTCGCAGGGCGGTCCGCGGTCCGACGTTTCTTCACGGTTTCTGCGTTACGCTCGTCATCATCCTGTCCTTGGCGTTGACCGTCTGGGGCACGTGGCCGCCGTCGCCGCTCTTGCTCATCACGATCTGCGTCGTCCTGCTGACGTTCTACGTGTTGATTATTGGTGAACGTCGCAGGATGCGAAGGGTACTGCTCACGCCGCGGGATCCAACCGAATGAACGCGCTGCCGCTGGTTCTGTTGTCGCTTGTCTACGCCGCCGATCCGCCGGCGGGCGAGGATCGATACGCCGGCAACGCGTGCGTCAACTGCCATCGCGAGCAGGCGGGACGCCTGAACCAGATCGTCCTGAATTGGTCCGAGAGCATACACCACGAGAATGACGTCGCCTGCCAGGACTGTCACGGCGGCGACGCGGCGTTGACCCGGGACCAATTCACTTCGGACAAGGAGTTTGAAAAGGCGGCCCACGCCTCGTTCAATCCGGAGTTTCAGTTTCTCAGAAACCGTGGCAGCGCCGGTGTTGATCGCGCTCCGAAAGGAGCAGCGTCGTATGCCTGCAGGGAATGCCACGTCTGGAGCACCGAGTCGCAGATCGGCAGCCCGCATGGGGAAAACGAAGCGTCCACATGCCTGTTCACGCGATTCGGCGGTGTGTCGATGTCTCGCGAGCGCGGCGTCGCGTACATCTGCGCCAAGTGCCACTCGGAGACCACCGAGAAGCAACTCGGCAGCCCGCACGGCAATCGGGGGGCACCCTCCTGTCTCTTCTGTCACGGCAACGGAAGTCACGCCATCAAGCCGGCGACGGTCGACATCATCGACCCGCGTCCGCGTGAGGAACAGGGGCGTTGTTCGCTGTGCCATCAGCCCGACACCATGAACGCGGTCGCCCACGTTCGCAAGACGCTCGAAGAAGCGGACCAACGGATCACGGTATCCAACCGACAATTCGAAGAGCTAGACCGGCTGGGTTACAGGAACCTGGGGTTGGGCGAGATGAACGCCCACGTCGCCAAAACGCGCGCCAGCCTTCGACAGACACAACACGGATGCAACCTCCGCGAGATCAACGAACTCGCCAAGTCCATCGAAAACGTCGCCAAACGAACGGCCTACGACTATGACCTCGTCCGGGCGCTGAACGAGGCGCGACAACGGCAGACCAAGATCGCCATCGGTGTCGCGGCGTTGCTGCTGCTGCTCGCGAACATGCTCCTGTTGTACAAGAGAGCCTTCTGCCTCCGCGACGGAGAGTGGTCGACACGCGTGCCGGCGCGCCGCGACATGATGCCGCCGTGCAACGACGCGTGTCCGGCCGGCAACAACATCCAGGGTTTCATCGCCGCGGCCGCGAAAGAGGAATACGACGAGGCGCTCGAGATCCTCCTCGAAACCACGCCCCTGCCCGGAGTTTGCGGTCGCGTATGCCCCGCCCCGTGCATGACGGCGTGCAACCGCCGGCTGCATGACGAGTCGACCAACATCCGGGAGTTGGAACGATACGTCGCCGACCACGGGCGTTGGAAGAGCGCCGCGAGAGCGACCCGCGATCAGCGCATCGCCGTCGTCGGTTCGGGACCGGCCGGTCTCAGTGCGACGCACCATCTGGTGCGACTTGGCTATCGCGTTACGTTGATCGAACGAGACGAGGAACTGGGCGGCGTCTTGCGGTACGGCATCCCCGCGTACAGATTGCCTCACGACGTTCTGGATCGGGACATTGGACGGATTCTCGAGCACGATGTCACCGTGCGAACCGGCGAGCACGTGACGCGTGAGGATTTGTCGCGCCTGTCGCACGAATTCGACGGCGTATTCGTCGCCACCGGGCTGCAGCGCCCGCGATCAATCGACCTGCACGACGCGACGCCGGACGCCGTCCTGCAAGGCGTACGCTTTCTCGAACAAGCCCGCAAAAGCCAAGCGAATGTCGAGGGCAAAGGCATCGTGGTCATCGGTGGCGGAAACGTGGCCATCGACGTCGCGCGCACGGCGCTGAGATTGTCCTGCGCTTCGGTGGGCGTGTTCTGCCTGGAAAAACGCGGGGAGATGCCCGCGCTCGTCGAAGAGGTCGAGGAAGCCGCGGACGAGGGAATCGAGATCCACAACGGCTGGGGTCCCGGGACCCTTCGCCGCGGGTCGGGACACGCCGCCGAAATCGAGTTTCGACGTTGCGTGTCGGTGTTCGACGAACGCGGGCGATTTGCGCCGACGTTTGATGACAACGAACGCAAGAGCGTCGGCGCGGACACGGTGATTCTCGCGGTAGGACAGGCGGCCGATCTATCGATTCTGCCCGAAGGGGCTGAGGCTCGGGAGGGGCATGCACTGTTCAACCTGACGGGGGCGTCGATATTCGTCGGAGGCGACCTTGCCGCGGGTGCCGGCACCGTTACGGCCGCGATCGGCAGCGGGCGTCGCGCGGCGTTGCACATCCACCGGTCCATCACCGGCGAGGACTTGTCCGCGGACGCGCCTCGGCTGATCGCGACGCCGGATCAGATCAAGATGCAGGAATTCGCGCACGCCCCGCGTCAGCGCGGGCTGGTGCTGCCGCCCGACGTGCGACGCTCCGGATTCGCGGAGGTCTATGCGGGCCTGCAAGACAACGGCGAGGTTCGACCCGCCACCGTCGAAGCTCAACGCTGTTTCAGTTGCGGCGTCTGCAATCAATGCGACCGCTGCGTGACGTACTGCCCCGAGGGTATCGTCGTCCGCAACGGGAGCGGGCATCTGGTCGACTTTGACTACTGCAAAGGCTGCGGTGTCTGTGCGGCCGAGTGCCCGCGCGGCGTCATCCGCATGACCGACTGGTAGCAGCCGAGCATCGCGCCGATACCCTGATTGGCCTATGGGATATCCGTGACGGCGTCGAGGTAGGCACCGTAGTCCGACAGATCGATGTCGACGTCACCGTCGAAATCATAGTGGGCGCATGGATTGGGAAGATCGCCTCCGGCCGGTCCGGTGAAGCAAGCCTGGAGCCCGCCGAAGTCGGCCATGTCAATGTCCCCGTCGCCGTCGCCGTCACCGCATCCGACGACGTTGAGGAACGCGGCCTCACTGAGTACGCCGCCGCAGTCGTTGGACGCCTCGATGGTGTATTCACCGCGATCATCCGGCGTGACGCTTGGAATCGAGAGGAATGGCGAGGTCGCCCCGGCGATCGGAACGCCGTCTTTCATCCATTGGTACGTGTCGGCGCCCGGTGCCGAGATAAACCCGAACCAGGACTGGCCGATGCACAACTGAGCGCCTTGGGGCTGCGTCTGAAACGTGATTCCCGGCGGGATGGTCAGCGTCGCGGGGCTGCTGCGTTCCGTCGTGCGAATAACGCCACACGTGCTGGTCACGTCGACGGCGTACGTGCCGGCGTCACCCTGCTGGACCGGGTCGAGTTGTAACGTCGCTTCGAAGGCGCCGGGGATCGCAACGTCGTTGTGCAACCACTGATAGGACAGGTTGTCACCGGTGGCCGATACGGAGAACGTCGCGGTTGACCCGATGCACGCTTCCTGGCCCGCCGGTTGGATCACGATCTCGGGAACCGTGCAGTAGTTCAGCGTGACGGTCGCTGTCGCGCTGGTCAGGGCGCCGTCGGTACCTCGGAAGGTGACCGTGTCGGTGCCGGACGCGTCCGGCGATGACGTCAGAAGAAACGCGCCGGCGCCGGCAATGACCGTTCCCTGCGCCGGTTGCGTAATGTCCGTGATGGTGACCGCATCGCCGTCGGAATCCGTGACCGGCAGATCGAGCAGCACGGGCACGCCGGGGACGGCCACCGTGGAGTAGCTGTGCGCCGTCGGCGCGGTATTGCCGTGGCTGCCGTCCGCGGTGGGTTGCTCGAAAACGATGTCCAGCGTGATGGGCGGGCTCATGGCCCGCGTGCCATTGACGAAATCCGCGACCGCCACCAACTCGGCGGATCCTGCGCCGAGGCGGCCCGCAGCGATCGGAAACGCGTCCGCCGCACCCGGCGTTGCGGCGATGACACGCCCGTTGTGCATCAGGCGAATCTCCGAAACCGTCGCACCGCCGGCCGAGACGTCGACGTTGAACAGCGTGCCCAGATTCCCCACGAGCGGCGCCGCCGACACCGACGCGCTCACGTTGTCGTTGTTGACGTTCAAGGCGCCGAGCCATCGCCCCTGTGTCGCGACCGGGGAATCCTCGAACGCGATCACGCGAATCTCATGCGGGCCGTCCGCCAGCAAGTCGGTGTTCACCGCGAACGCCCCCCCCGGGCTGACGCTCGAGTGAAGGACGCCGTCCACGTGCAGGTCGAACCGGCTCATGGCACCCGAGGGAAGGCCGGTCGACGCGGTCGGCGTCAGAGTGACAACGCCCGACACTTCTCCACTCGGTGCGTCGGGGACGTCGACCGTCGGGATAAAAGCGAACGGCCGCGTAAGCGGGTCGCCGTATGTCAGAACCTGGTAGGGGACGAATCCGAGACTCCTGAACACCGACTCGCCCAGCGAGAGGCCTTGGGCGTAGTTGACGTGCATGTTCGTATGCGGGAACTTCCCGGGGTAGTTGCACGGTTCTTCAATCGTGCCGGCCGTGCCGCTGGCGCCCTTGGTGATCCACTCGGACATTTTTGTCTGCGCGGGCTGGTCGAAATCGCCCGCCCAACTGGTGAGATGGTCACAGAACGCGCCCGGGAGGATCGTCATGTCGGCTCCGACGATGTCGGGCGTCGCCCAGCCCGTCATGATTCCGAGCGCGTCATGTCGCCCGACCGGCAGGACAATGTTCTGCACGCCGTCGCCGAGGTGCTCGGCGTTCGCGCCCAAGCCCAGCAACGCCGCGACAGCGCCGGGGTAGGATCCATCACGTGGACCGCTGCGGGCGACGTCCGTTGTCTGAACGAAGTAGAACGTCCCGCTTGGGCGAGTCCCGTCAACGGCCACGCTTCGGTCGATCATCTCGATGATCTCACTCAACGTGTTGCCGCGTATGCCCGTGTAGCCCAGCATCGCCCCGATGAAGTACCGTCGCGCGGACGCGGTCGCATTGGGCACACCCAATCGCCAGTGCGTATTGCTGTCAAACGCGAGCGGCGTGTTGCCGGAGGCGAAGTACTCGTTTCGACGTTGCGATGAATCACCGGCCAACACGTCGTCGACGATGTGCGCCATGGTATACAGCGACGCCGTCGCGAAATGCCCAACGGGAGAACACGCGTCCGTGATCAGCCCCGGCGCACTGATGCGATAGGGTGATCCTGGGGGAATGACGATGTAGTCTACATGGTCGCCGATGGCACGCGTCGTCAACGTGCCAAGCAGAGCGTTGTTCTGGAACTCAACGTACGCTTGGTAGTCTGCGGACGAAGGGTCCATGTACAGCACATTGCGGCTCGGGATGCCACGAGCCTGCCGGTAGTAGTTCCCAACGTACAGCGATTCCGCGCTATCGGGATCGATGACGATGAGCGCGTTCTCGGGACCGCCGCCACCGAGCGCCGGGTTCTGGGCGAGCGCGCATACCACCGCCACCGCGAAGGCCGCGGTGCGAGCCGTAGCGAGTCCCCGCATCGTGCGCCGCGCCGTACGCATGGTCATTCCGTCCGCTCCAAGCTGATGTGTGACTCAGCCCCCCCAACCCACGATCGAGCAGGGATTATAGCACACCACCGGTCACTGCTGCTACCGGTGCCAGGCGGGATCGCTCGTGGCGGTTGAACCGGCTCGTCGACGCGTGTGTCCCGATTTTCCTGTTTGACTAGATTGTATGGGTTGTATCGCACGTGGCACGGCTCACGGTATTGTACGCCGTCCTTCGTGCCGCCGGTTGACTCGCGGGCGGTCCGACCCGATAAGGCTCGAACATGAACTGGCAGTCGATTGTGACCATGGCGGCCGTCGCATTAGCGGCGGCGTTTCTTCTCCGGCGCGCCTATCTTCGTATTGCGCGGAAGCGGTCCGGGGGGTGTGCGCGGTGTGGTGACCAGGGCGCTCCAGCCGATTCGGGCGTTCGCCGCAAGCAATTCATCCCGGCGGATGACCTCAAACGCCGCCATCGATAGACGCTTCAACTCAGCCAAATACGGGCGAGCAGTTCAGGTGACAACTCACTCATGCCATCAACCACCAAGTGGGCACGGGTGAGTTTTTCCCGTGGATGCTCGGTCGTGATGGCCACCGCCGCCATTTGGGCCGCGAGCGCTGCCTCGATTCCGGCCGGCGCGTCTTCGATGACGACACAGTTTTTCGGCGCGACTCGCAGCCGCTCGGCGGCGAGGAGAAACACCCGCGGATCAGGCTTGCCGACGGTCACATCGTGCCCGCTGACCACCTCGCGCATGATGTGGTCAACTCCCAGCGCCCGGAGCGCTATGGCGATGTTTTCCGGGTGTCCCGACGATCCCACGGCGCACGGCAAGCCCGCTGCGTGACATGATTGCACCAGTTCCGCCGCACCAGGCACGATCGGCACGCCGTTTCGTATCAGTTCGCGGTAATATCGCTCTTTCGTCTCGCCCAGGTCCTCAATCTTACGGCGACCGAGGCCTTCTCCGAATAACAGAGGGATGATGTCGCGATTCTGCCGCCCGAACGTGCGGCGGAACTGCCGCCGCGTCATGTCGCCGCCCAGGTCGCTTGCGAGTCGCCGCCAGCTCTCAAAGTGTGCCTCCGACGAGTCGATGAGGACGCCGTCCATATCGAATATAACGGCTGACACGGCTCGCTTGTGTTGCATGACCATTTCCTGCCCAATTCCCAGATGCTCGTTATCACGTGCTCATCCGGACCGCCGATAGGACATTCGCTGAACGGCCTGCAGCCCCAGGTGGCGTGGTTCCGTTGGCAAGACGCGACACGCGCCACCAAGTGGAATGTTGCACCTCCGCGCGTCCTCGCACAAGCCGGTCGCAGCCATGTTACAGTTTCATTGCAGAAAATGCTCGGGTCGCATATCGCGCCTCATCCGTACGCGCCTCGCCGATCGGTCCCGCTGCAAAAATGCCCATCGCACGGTATCGGACGTGCGTCGATTACGCGTTTACGGCGGCTGCGAACGATACGACATTTATGCATGAAACCGGTGCCAGCGCTTGTAGCGTACCCTGTGAATCGGCTATACTGGCGACCTGAAAGAAGCCACCAGGGGTTCAGGCGATACGAGTGCCCCGTGCGACGGCCGTTGGTAGTCTTGAGCGCTGGCGATTGGCCCATCTCGGGAGAAGCCATCACGACGAGGAATTCGAAGACTTCGTTCGGATGGCAGGCATGCGTTCCAAACCACGGCATTCGCCGGCGGTGTCAGGCATGCCACCGATACGTTGCCGCACTGTGTGTTGGCCCGAACTGGCTGATCGTGGCTCGAAGGGATGAGCAATAGGAATTTTGTCGAGTGTGACACGACCTGCGCACCTGTATAGAGACGCTCGATTGTGGTACGAACGGGCTCGGGTGGATTCCGCCGAGGCGTGTGTCGAAACAGAAGAAAGGAAAGAGGCATGAGTTTGGTTAGAAACTCCTGTTATGGATTGTTGGTCACGGCGATGCTGGCGGGTATCGCTGCTGGCGAGCCCAGAATGCTAATGGCCCGCCTGGGCGAAGAAGGCGATGCGCCTGCAAGCGGCGCGACCAGCCTCTCGCTCGTTCCGGGTGAGACGGCTACGGTCTTGGTATGGGTCTTTGAGACCAGCGCCTCGTCCATCGGCGGATACCAGATTGCGATCCCGGGTTTCGCGACGCCGGGCGCCGGCGCGGGCGGTTCGGTGGACTACGTCGACACTGCGGGGCCTGGAGGATCGGTCACGATCGACACCAGTCATCCGCGCTGGCTCTTTCAGGCTGTCCCGGGCATAACCGTCGTTTTCAGCGAGACGGGGTTGCCTGACGGTTTTGCGTTCATCGCCGCCGCTCCTCTCGGTGTCGGCATCAGCGCCAGTTTTGCCTATTTCGGCCAGTTCGACATCATGGCATCGGCTGATGCGTGTGGCGTGTTCACGTTGGAGTTCCTGCCCAACGGCGCGCCGCCGAACGGTGGAACCGCGGTGACCGGCGACCAGGGCGGCGAGGTGCCCATTGCGCATCAGCCGCTGGAGATCACCGTCGACGCGATCTGCCCTGGCGAGCCCAGAGCGTTCATGGTTCGCGCCGGCGAACACCTGCAGGCGCCCGTGGACGGACCGACGAAGCTCACCATGGATCCCGGCGAGACCGTTGACATCGAAACCTGGCTGGCGGACACCGCGCCTCAGGTGCTCGGCTCCTATCAGGTGGCGATTCCCGGTACAGCCACCGCGGGACCCGACGGCGGAGGCACCATCGAATACGTCGACACCGCCGGTCCGGGCGGCTCGGTGGTCATCAACAACGCGAGGCCCGACTGGGCGTTGGCCGGCGTTGCGGGTGTGCAAATCTTCTACAGTGAAACCGGTCTGCCCCAAGGATTCGCGATGCTTGCAGGCGGTCCGCTCGGCGCGGGTGCACAGGTTACGCTCGGGTACCTCGGCGAGTTTCAGTTCGTCGCGTCGGCGGACGCATGCGGAACGTTTACGCTCGACTACCTCCCCAACGGCGCGCCGCCCAACGGTGGCACGGCCTTCATCGACGACACGGGTGAGGGCGCGGTCAACGCCGCTCTTCGTCAGCTGGTCATCAACGTGAACGCGGTGTGTGGTCCGACGGAGGAGGCTTGCTGCTTCGACGATGGCAGCTGTTCGGATCTCAATCCGGACACATGCTCGGCCCAGGGCGGGACACCGCAGGGCTCGGGGAGCGATTGTGCGACAACCGAATGCCCGCTGCCACCCGAGGCATGTTGCTTCCCCGAGGGCAACTGCGTCGATCTCACCGCGGCCGACTGCGATGGACAAGGCGGGACGACCCAGGGGGCCGGAACCTCTTGTGCGGTTGAGGGTTGCCCCGAGGCGCCGGTCATCGTTCACGCGACCGGTCAGCCCGGCGAGACTCAGCCGTGCTCCGGCTATGTTGATCCCAAGCGGGAAAGCTCAGACTGCGTCAACGTCAACTTGGGGCTTGATGAAATCACGCTCGTTTTCTCGATGCCGGTGTTCAGTATCGGCGGCGGGCCTGTCGGTCCGGCCGACTTCGTCATGAGCGAGACGGGCGGCGCAACGCCTCCTGGTGTCGCGAGCGTCGATGCCAGCGGCAACCCGCTCGTGGTCGTTACGTTCGATCGGCCGATCACGCTCCTGGAGTGGACCACCACACGTGCGGTCGTGCAGAACGCGGGCGGCGTCCACATCACGAACATGGGTGACCTTGGCGGCGGAGTGAACGAGCCTGACCGGCATGATGTCGCCCTCCTGCCGTGTGATGTCAACCAGGATGAGAACTGCGGACCGTTCGACCTGCTGACCTTCCGTCAGTACGTCAACGAGGTATCGGCGCCGCCCTGCGGCGTTCTCATGGACTACCTGGACATCGATCGAACGAACACCATCGGCCCGTTCGATCTGTTGGCTTTCCGCCAGCTCGTGAACGGCATATGCCCGGCCACCCGGCCGTGGGCCAACACCGACATGAACAACTCGCGACCGTAGAGGCTTCGCGGGTCTTTGAATGCGGGAAATGCACGGCCTGCCGCTTTATCAGCGGCGGGCCTTTTTTTAGCGATATCGAGCGGGCGCATCCGCTTCCGAGCGGGTTCCTGTTTGCAATTTGAGGTCCGGGGTCGGTATCATTGCATCCTTCATATTTGCGACGTGACACGACCGGCGAAATACGGAGAAACGCAACTGGACCTTGCACGCGGACTGGTTGTCTCGTCTTTGATCATTCCGCTGAGCTGGGCCTCGCGCCCCGCATCAGCCGGGCGTTACCCGGTCTCCAGCTTCGAGTCCTTGCAGGGCGTCATCGTTCGTGACATTTGCCAGGATGCGCACGGCTTTGTCTGGCTGGCCACCGACACTGGGCTCCGGCGATGGTCGAACGAGGGGTTCCGCACGCTGGAAGTCGGGTCGCCGGCCGGCGTCGCCGCGAGATGCTTGCTCGAATGCGAGCATCAGTCCATGTGGGTCGGCACCTCGGATGGTCTGGTGGGCATCGACTCAGAATCGTTGCTCATCCGGCCCGCAATCCGCACGCTTCCGGGTCTTCAGATCAACGATTTAATTCGCGGTCCAAGCGGCACGATCTGGGCTGCCACAATCCGTGGGCTGTACGAGCTAACTGAATCCGCGGGCGCCGATGGCGGCATCGGGCACCGACGCATCGACGGCACCGAGTTGCTTTCGATTCAGTCTCTGCTGCTCGATTCGGACGGATCCATCTGGATCGGTGCGGGGGGGGCGATTCTCCGTTGGGACGACCCCGATTCGGGCGATGCCCCGCGGCTGACGCAACAACTCGGCGATCTTGTCGGTGACCGCACCGCCCAGATTCTGTACCGCGCCTCTGATGGCGCTCTCTGGATCGGCCTGCGCCACGATGGCGGATTGTACCGCGCGACGCAAGGGGGAGTCAGGCGGTTCACACGCGAAGACGGATTGCTTGACGAAGCGGTCAACGACATCGTTGAGGATCGGGAAGGTGGAGTGTGGGTCGCTACCGAGAACGGTGTCTACTGGTATCGCGACGGTCGCTTCACGCCGCTTGGGTACGACGAACGCTTGCCCAACGGCGATGTTCACAGCCTGCTTGTGGACCGCGAAAGCCAGATCTGGATGGGCTCCTACGGGGGCGGAGCGTTCCGCCTGCGATCGCCGCATGTACGCATATTCGGGCTGGGAGACGGTTTGCCGCACCCCACGGTGACCTCCCTGGCGGTAGATCTTGATGGGTCGCTGGTTCTGGGGACCATCTCGGGCGGCGCGCGATTCGACACACGCACCCTGACCGGGCGAGCGATTCTCCAAAACGAGCACGTCGAGTTCGCCCATGTCACGACGAAGGGAGAGGTCTGGCTCATTGGCCCGCGGGGCATCGTGATCGACGGCGAAGCCTCACCGTTGAAACTGGGGCGTGTCACGTCCATTGCGAGCGATAGCGCGGGGCGCGTGTTCCTCGGCACCCACGGCGGTCAGATCTTCTCCGTGGATGGAAACACGGCGACGCGCCTGGCGCCGCCAACCGAGCGGTCCGACCCGATCCGCGCGCTGGCGTTCCTGCCGGACGGTTCCCTGTGCGCGGGGGACGCTTCGGGTCTGCACAGGTGGGTGAATGAATCGTGGACCGTGCCGCTGTCCGGCCGTGATGTCCGCGCGCTATTGCCGGCGGAGGACGGCCGAATCTGGATTGGAACGGCCGACGGCGTGCTGGTAGGCAGCGACGGCCACTTCGAGCCCGTCGGTCCGATCGAGCTGAATACCGGTGACGTGCGTGCGCTCGCCCGCGGACCCGATGGTTCAATCTGGGCGGCTGTGGGCGATTGCATTCTGCGATGGCGCGGCGGCACGCTGCAACGCCTGACCCATGCCGACGGGCTTCCGAGTCGCGACGTGCGTTGCCTGGTCTTCGATGATCGGGGAACACTGTTCGCCGGTACGACGCAGGGGTTGGCCGCAATCGACGCGGAGCGTTTCCATCCGTCCGACGCGGCGCCGCTGGTTGCGATTCGCCGACTGGTCGCCGGGGGTCGCGAACGGCCGACGAACCAGGACGGTCTGGAACTGTCCTATGCCGATGGGGACGTGCTGGTTCAAGCCTACAGCCTCGGCTGGCGTTCGAGCAAGGGTATTCGATATCAATTCCGCATCGGCGGTCAGGACGCGGCGTGGAGCAAGCCCACGACACAGAGTGCTGCCTCGTACACCGACGTTGCGCCGGGCGAGTACACGGTCCAAGTGCGTGCCCTGAGCGCCGACGGACTGTTGAGCGAAAACGTCGCCGGGATCACCTTCAGCGTGCTACCACCCTGGTGGAGTCAACTCAGTTCCGTTCTTCTTGTGCTGTGCGTCACGTCGCTCGTGGTCGTCCTCGGGTTGGCCGTCTTTGCCAGGTTGTTTCCCGTTGGCGGCGGGACGGTCTTTGCCATCATCATGATATCACTGCTCGGGGGCGTCATCGCGGGCGTGCTCGACGCCAACGAGTGGATTCATGGCAACACTCGCTCGCTTGAATCCTGGGAGGTGGATGACATCATCCTGTTCACGCCGTTCTTCCTCGCGGTCGGGCTCGTCTGGGCACTGTCGAGGTCGGCGCGAAGTGCCAAACGCGAGCTCGCGCAGCGGAGGCGTATCGAAGAGTCGCTGCGGCTCACGCAGTTCACCGTGGACAACGCTGCGGAGGCGATATTCTGGATCGACCGCAACGAACGAATCACACTTGCGAATCGCGCCGCGTGCAGCAGCCTCGGTTATTCTGAGGATGAGCTTCTCACGATGGGCGTTCAGGATATCGACGTGATCTACGGCACTGACCGCTGGCCGCGGGATTGGGATATCGTGCGCGACAAGTGTGCGACCATCGAATCGCGGCATCGCCGAAAGGACGGCCACGTATTCCCGGTGGAAGTCACGCTAAACTACATGGAATACTCTGAAAGCTCGTTCGTCTGCGCGGTCGCGCGCGACATCACGAAGCGAAGAAGGGCCGAGGACGAAGCCCGACTGCACCAGGAAGAGCTGATCCATGTCGCACGCCTGAGCACGATGGGCGAGATGGCCTCGGGATTGGCGCACGAGATCAACCAGCCGCTGTCGGCCATCGTGAACTATGCGAACGGATGCCTGCGAAGATTGGATGCAGGCGCCGTCACTACTCCCCAACTGGTCGCGGCCATCGAGCAAATCTCCGCGCAGGCGACGCGAGCCGGCGAGATTATCCGCAGGTTGCGCGCGTTCGTTCGGAAGGACAAGCCCAAACGCAACGAGATCGACGTCAACGACGTAGTCAACGAGGTGGCCGCGTTCGTCGAAGCGGAAGCCTCTCGGGCCGAGGTGAACGTTCGACTTTGCCTCAGCGACCGCCCGGCAAGAGTTCTGGCCGACGCGGTCCAGATTGAACAGGTCATTCTGAACCTCTTTCGCAACGCCGTGGAGTCGGTAAGCGCCGGCGACGGTCGGCCACGTGATCTGGTAATCGAAACGTCTTCTGCGAACGACTCCACCGTTGCGGTTGCCGTGCATGACAAGGGCGCGGCGCTTTCGCCCGAGGCCATCCAAAGAGCGTTTGAGCCGTTCTACACGACCAAGCCCCACGGAATGGGGATGGGGTTGGCCATCAGCCGATCAATCGTCGAAGCCCACGGTGGCACCTTGGACGCTTCGCCGAACGCAAATGGGGGGATGAGCGTAAGCTTCACGCTTCCCGCGTGCAAAGGAGCAAGCAGGCGATGACACAGCAAGCAACAGTCCACGTCGTCGATGATGATCCCGCTGTGCGGCAATCACTGCAATGGCTGATCGAGTCGGTCGATCTGACGGTGCGTACGTACGCAAACGCACAGGAGTTTCTCGATCGCTACGACCATCTCCTCCCGGCGTGTGTGGTCGTTGATGTGCGCATGCCGGGTGTCAGCGGTTTGGATTTGCAGGAGAAGCTGGCTGTGGACGGGATATCCGTCCCCCTGATTTTCATTACCGCCCACGCCGATGTGCCGATGGCCGTTCGGGCGCTGAAATCCGGCGCCGCCGATTTCATCGAGAAACCCTTTAACGATCAGGAACTACTGGAGTGCATTCAGCGTGCCATCGACCAGAGCACCCATACGCGTGAGCGACAGGAGAAAGCGGCGGAAATCCGGCGGTGCATGGCGTCACTGACCGAGCGAGAGCGCCAGGTGATGGATGAGGTCGTGGCGGGACATCCCAACAAAGCCATCGCCCGCAATCTCAAACTCAGCAGCAAGACCGTCGAATGGCATCGATCCAACGTGATGTCGAAGATGAAAGCCGAGTCCCTTCCGGAGCTAGTTAAATTCCAGCTTTATTTTGAGTGGTCTCGGGAAAACCCTAGGGGAATTTAGGGAGTTACCTGATTGCGGAGGGGGACTGATGGTGTATTATGACCCGTGTAGAAGCGTATGCGAACGCGGGGAACCCGTCGCCAACATCGGACTCGTTGTGGGCATGGATCCGCTTAAATAGAACGCTTTTCCCCTCCGGAAAGCGCCGGCTGGCTCTGCTAGCCGGCGCTTTCGCTATGTATCCAGTTACTGATGATGGGGCGCCGGCGGGCGGCATCGTTGTGTCGTGTTCTTCCGGGGAGCGTGTACAGCCGTTTTGTTTCGACGGCGGCCGATTCGGCGTGTCTTTCCGGTGGGCGTGCAGGGCCGTTTTTTCTCGGCGGCGGATGGTGTCCCTATCAGAAACTCCATCCGACGCATTTTCTGCCTTCGAGCCTTCAGGATGAGTGAGTTCATGAACGGGATAGCCTACGATTCTCCCGACGTAGTCGTCTTCGAGCGCGCCAATTCCGTGGAATCGACGTGCGGGCGCGCAGGCCGACTGGCAAAACTCAAGGAGTGGGATGCTCTCGTGCGCGAGGCTGCTCAAGCCGCGCGGCGATAGCGATTGTGCAACCCGCCGACTTGCGGGATGGCGATCACCTTGCCACGTTCGCGTGGTTCAACGTCGCGAGGAACGGGCGAATTACAATCCAAGGACAAGTGCGTCCTGGATTCATGATAATACGCGAAGCATGACGAGAGAATGCGCCGGAGATGGGGTTCGTTGATCACGATAACGTGATTGAGACACTCGCGGCGAATTGAACCGATGATTCGCTCAACGTACGGTGACCGCCAGGGAGAGCGCGGCGCCGTGACGACTTCTTCGATACCCATGTTCGCGACCCGTGTTTGGAAGTTCAGACCGTAGATGCCATCACGATCACGAATCAGGAATCGCGGAGCTTCCTCCTCTGGAAAGGCCTCGACGATCTGCTGGGCTGCCCACGTGGCGGTCGGGT
>JAJDDR010000422.1 GCA_029260255.1 Phycisphaerae bacterium | reverse complement strand
GTGCCTGGGATTCCTATTGATACTCAGCCAACGCGCCTGCCTACATGGCTTCTTGCTATTCACGCCGCTTGACATTCTTCTTCGTTCGGTGTTTGGTAGCCATCGGGCTCCTCCTGTTTGATAATTAATGCGAACTTTGGCTTACAGGCTGTCTATGCGCGCCGAGCATTCTGACGCGTAAACTCTACTCTCTTTGCCGATTAACGCGAACTTCTCAGCGGTACCTTCACTGCTGCAGACGCATTCGGCAGCAAGCACGCACGCTGGCATGCCTTGCGAACAGCGCGGACTCAAGGTTTATATACTTCATCACATTAACACTATCCATGGCATCAATACACGCCTCAGGAGAGCACTCCCTGATGGCAATACTGCGGACCGAGATCAAGGAACGCCCAGTACGATTAGCTTTGGTCATCCTGCTTATGTCGGCTGTCTCGTTGCTCGCTCCATCTTCAGAACGCGTTGACTCTGAACGAGCGGTGGCTACGCAAGGTGAGGACACCAACCAGATCATGCTTCTGACTCACGGCCTCGATGCCTGCTCAGAGAACCGCTCTATCGATGACGCGAAGAATGTATCAGTCGGTGATTGCATCGAACCGAGAAACGCACAGAGCTCGCCCTAGGGCACCTTGCAGGGATTACCTGATGATAATCGTGAGCGAACTACGCCTACTGAGGAACTCGCACCGTTCGCGCCGTCTGCTTCGCCTCCTTGGCCAACTCAGAAGCGGCAGCGGCAAGCCGAGGCTCGCAACCGAGCCGAACGCGCCACACAGGGGCGGCGTGTGGAAGCATGGTGGCGGGGAATCGGGTAATGAACGATCCAGCCGCGGCTGCACGCGGAAGCGACTGACCACCTGTGGTGAGCGGTTGGTGATCGCTTCGGGATCGGTCATCAGTTGATCGGCCGTATACCAGTCGATGCCGTAGGTTGTGACCGTCAGGCACTGTGTGACGGCGTCGATCTCGAACTCTGTCCAGCCATACGTGTTGATCGAGAGGTACTTGCCGAAGAGCAGGCGCGCGTTGACAGGTGTGAAGGCGAGGCCGATCGCGGGGTAGTCGAATGCACCGAGCAGCAAGTCTGCAAACGCCTCCACCAAGTCTCTCTCGCCGGTTCGGTCGAGCACATCGAAGAGCCCGCCGATCACGGGCACGAACTCCACGACCGTGGGCCCGAAGGGCGCGTCGTAGGCCACGCTGCCCGTCGTGATCTCGAAGGCTGTGGTCTGACGAGTTCGCGCCGTCGCTGAAGGGCGATAGACCAAGTTGTTGACGAGCGTGCCATGGATGTCGGCTGAGACGAACACGACGTTGTCGATGTCGTTGCTGTCGATGAAGCCGAGTACTTCGCTCCGTTCGGCGGCGTACCCTTCGAAGCGGTCGTCGGCGAGGACGGGCCCCATGTTCTGGATTGGCTCGGGCACGCAGACGAACTTCCAGGTGATGCCGAGGTCAACGCAACGCAGCAGGTCTGTCTTGAGCTGCTCCAGCTGGATGGCCCCCAGCATCGTGCGCGATGCATCGAACGAAGCCGCGAGGAACTGGTCTGTTGTGGCGAAGGCCGTGGATGAAAGCGGCTCGTCGCGGAAGGAGCGGGCATCAAGGATGATAACGGTCGCGTCCTGACCGAAGGTGCGGAAGCGATAGAGCTTCCGCTTGCCGGCGGTTCGCGAATCACCGGTGTCGCCGTAGACCTCGTCCCGAAGCGGATTGTACTCCTGGAATGCCTGAAGTCCGTTCTGGAAGAGCTGTGTTTCGTTGATAAGGTCGACCGTGTCATCGAACCGCGAGTCGCTATCGACTGGCGCGCCGCCGGCGAAGTCGTTCGCGACCTCGTGATCGTCGATGACCGCCAGCAGTGGAGTCGATGCCCGGGCGTCAATCCAGGAACCCTGGCCGAATCGCCGCTTGTAGACCTCGTTGTGCTTGACGCGGAAGTCGGCCAGCGAGCGGGCCTGTGGTTCGGGAAAATCAACAGAGGGGACGTCGGCGTAGATCGTGTCGCCGAGGGCAATGAAGAAATCTAGATCACGATCAGGTATGTTGGCGATGGAGGGATACGGGTTGAGCTCGCCTCGCCAGTCACCCGAGACCCCGAAGCGGAGGCCGTTGAATCCCAGCAGTGCGGGTGTGCGGAACTGCCCCTGCGACGTGTTGCCGCCTGCGTCCGTCGCTCGGTAGTAGTATTGCGTGGCCTCGGTCAGGCCCGCTGCCTCAACCTCTACCGGCGCGAGCGGCTCGACGACGTCGGCGGTCAGCGTTCCGAGGATGCCGCCGAAGGCGGGATCGGTCGTGTATTCGAAGGTAAGGGTTCCGGCAACGTCGTTGCGGGCCCACAGGATGATACTGCTCTGATCGACGTCACCGCACGCCACTCCATTGGGAAGGGTTTGGGCGGAGGTGGAGACCGGCGGCAGTGCCACCAGCAGCGAAACTATGACCGACAATCTACTGAGCATGGACCGGTTCTCTTCTCCAGGTTTGTTTGCGGTCCGGCTGGGCCGAGGATTCCCAACAGAGCTCGCGCCCGTCTCTCCGAACGACGGCACAGTAGCAGCGATACCGGGTGGGCTCAAGTAAGTTCGGCGTGGGCTCGCGTTACCGAAGAGATGCCTGCCTCACGGCCTCAGGACCAACGTGAGGACGAAACATACGAAGGCCGGTATTCAGGCCTGCACCAGGCAAGACCGGGCGCTCAGGCGGCCTCTGAGGGCGGATCTGCCGTATCGGACAAGGAGAGCTTGCCTTGTTCTGTTAACCGAATAACTCGTAGTTTCCCTGACCGAGTGGTTTGAACCTGCTCGCGGACAAGCCCCTTCTCGACAATTACTTCTTTCAATTTCTGCCCCTGTCGGACGCTCAGCCCCATGCGTTTGTAGCGCTCGGCGACGCCGCTTTCCGGGAACTCTCGTACGTCGGCAAGGAATGCAAGGGCACCGTTCCTGAGCGTCATCTCGCTCTCGGTGATCGAAGGCTGGAGGGGCGCGGTGAGCGTTTCTTCAGGATCGCGTGATTTCTGCATCTCGAAGGTCGCGTTTGGGACGGGATGCCGGAGTGGGATGCGTAGGGTTTGGCGACTTCGGCAAAGTGGATCTTCAGGAGAGGATCCTCTAGGCGACGATGCTGACATCGGGCGCTACGTCTCGGTACCGCCCGACGTTACACTTTTGGAACGGCGTTTGGACCATCAAGGCATCAGTTCCAACATGACGTTGGCACAGGCCGCCGCAGCGTCAGCGTCCCCCATATTGCAGAGCACCACGCCGGCGACGTTCTTCCTTCTGTCGATTCCGATGACGGCGTAGACACTGCTGTGTAAGCGCCCACGGGCACCATGGTGCTCGCGGTGGGGCGGCCGGGCCGGGTCGCGGGGTGCGTTCAGTGCGTGGACTTGGGGGTGTGACGCCGACGTGCGGCGCGGCGATACTGTTTGCGATCGGCGCGGTCGCGACG
>JAJDDR010000421.1 GCA_029260255.1 Phycisphaerae bacterium | reverse complement strand
CCCGGAAGCCGGCAATAAGATGATGGATGAATTCGACAGCTACGCCTCGGCCATGCAGTCGAGCGTCGATACGCTCGTGGATCAGCAGGAGGCTGAGTTGTCTGAGTCCATGACCAGCATTGTATCCGCCAGCGTCCTGTTGAAATCGAGCGTGATCTACGCCTCAATCGGCGCCAGTGCCCTGGTGTTACTCCTGTCATGGTCGCTAGTCCGCTCGATCACCAAGCCGATCAACCGCATCATCGAGGGCATGAACGAAGGCGCGGACCAGGTGAACGACGCCGCGGCCCAGGTATCGAGCGCCAGCCAGCAGTCGGCCGAGGGCGTCAGCGAACAGGCGGCCTCGCTGGAGGAAACCTCCGCCACGCTCGAGCAGATGGCCGCCATGACGCGGACCAACGCCGAGAGCGCCAAGCAGGCCAACTCGCTGTCCGAACAAGCGCGCGACGCCGCCCAGAGCGGTAATCAGACCATGGGGCAACTCAACTTGGCCATGACCGGCATCAACGAGTCTTCCGCCCAGATCAGCAAGATCATCAAGGTCATCGAGGAGATCGCCTTCCAAACCAACCTGCTGGCGCTCAACGCGGCGGTGGAGGCCGCGCGTGCCGGCGAGCATGGCAAGGGCTTCGCCGTTGTCGCCGACGAGGTGCGCAACCTCGCGCAGCGCGCCGCCGAGGCGGCCCGTGAAACCACGGGTTTGATCGAAGACTCGGTCAACAAGGCCCAGGAGGGCACGTCCGCAGCGGGCGAGGTAGGTAAGTCTCTGGCCGCGATCGTTGGCGATGTGACCCAGGTGACGGATCTGGTCGACGGGATCTCAAAGGCGAACGAAGAGCAGGCCCAGGGCGTCGAGCAAGTGAACACCGCAGTGGCGCAGATGGACAAGGTGACGCAGCAAAACGCTGCCGGCTCCGAGGAGTCCGCCGCGGCGGCCGAACAACTCGCCGCTCAGGCGCAGACGGTCAAGAGCATGGTTCTGGAACTGACCAGCGTAATTCGCGGCGGCGCAGGGGCTGCTGTGCGGCATCCAGCGGCATTCGGTGCTCCGGCCGGCAACGTTGATCGAGCCAAGAAGCGCCTCGGCGCGAAGACCGTGCCCTCTTCGAAAACTCGTAAGCCGGCGTCGTCGACGCCCGCCGGGTCTTCAGGCTCCACCGAGGCGTTCATGTCGCTTGATGACGATGATGTGAATGAGTTCTGACAATCGTCGGCGTCGGGGCTCTGTTCCGAAGTGCCGGGCGAAGCGCCTCAGCGCCGACCCAGAACGGCATCGCAGTGGGCGCAGTAGATCGCCTTCTTCTCCTCGACGGTTATGACGAGCCTGCCGCGGCAGGTGTCGGAACCGCAGCGCAGCGCGAGTTCGCCGTTCGGCATCTTGCAGTACGGGCAATCAACCGGGAACTCGCGGAACTTGAACCTCCGCTCGATCTTGAAGTGCCGCCCGCATGATTCGTTCGAGCAGATCACGTCGAAGTGGGCGGTCGTGGCCCGCGGCTGGAACCTGGCCGAGTCTGCCGGCTGGAGCATGACGATGCCGGTGCGGACGACCATGATCACCACGAACGCCCCGAGCCCGTAGACCGCATAGCGCACCAACGGCGTCTGCCAGATCAGCGTCGGCTCCGCCTTTGCCGCGTCATACCACTGGCGCAGCTCCTCCGTGGCGGACTCCCGGCGCTCCTTGGCGGCTGCCCACATCTCGACCCACTGATTTCGGTTTGGTGCCGGCATCGTCAGATCGCCTCACTTTCCAACACCTCATTGTAGTCCCGCGCGGCGACAGTGCCATGCGCGTTTCCGGTGCAACGATTCGCCGCATGCACCTCGCGGCGGGCGGGGGCGCGGCACCTGGCGGTTCTTTACCTGTCGATTCAGCCCGCTACCATGAGTTCCGTGACCGCGGAACGTCGCGCAAGACGACGCGCGGTCTCTTCCGTTAGCGAAACGAGACGAGGATACACCCGACATGGCGACCAGCGACGACAAGCCGTCCCTGAATTTCGTGCAGGAGATCGTGGAGAACGACCTCAAGACCGGCAAGTGGGACGGACGCGTACACACCCGATTTCCGCCCGAGCCCAACGGGTATCTGCACATCGGACACGCCAAGTCGATCTGCCTGAATTTCGGGCTGGCTGAGCAGTACGGCGGTAAGTGCAACCTGCGCTTCGACGACACCAACCCAGTCAAGGAAGAGGACGAATACGTCCGCTCGATCATCGACGACGTGCGCTGGCTCGGCTTCGATTGGGGCGACCAGCCGCTCTTCGCGTCGGACTACTTTCAGCAAATGCGCGACTACGCCGTGCAGCTCATCAAGGCGGGCAAGGCCTACGTCTGCGACCTCGCGCCGGAACAGACCCGCGAGTATCGCGGCACGCTGACCTCACCGGGCAAGGACAGCCCTTTCCGCAACCGGAGCGTCGAGGAAAACCTGGACCTCTTCGAACGCATGCGCCGTGGCGAATTCGAAGACGGTTCCCGCACGCTCCGCGCCAAGATCGACATGGCGTCACCCAATTTCAATATGCGCGATCCGGTCATGTACCGTGTTCTGCGTGCTGCGCATCACCGTACGGGTGACGCGTGGTGTCTCTACCCCATGTACGATTGGGCACACGGGATCGAAGACTCCATCGAGGGGATCACGCACTCCATCTGCACGCTGGAGTTCGAGAATCACAGACCGCTCTACGACTGGTTCCTGGATTCGTTGGATATTCACCATCCGCAGCAGATCGAATTCGCCCGGCTGGAACTGACCTACACCGTCATGAGCAAACGCAAGCTGCTGGAACTCGTTACCGACGGGCTCGTTACCGGCTGGGATGACCCGAGAATGCCCACCCTCTCCGCCATGCGCCGCCGCGGTTACACGCCGGAGTCGATCCGCACCTTCTGCCGGGATATCGGCGTCGCCAAATTCAAGAGCACCATCGACGCGACCAGACTGGAGAACGCCGTTCGCGAGGATCTGAATAAACACGCCCCGCGCGTCATGGGCGTCCTGCGCCCGCTGAAGGTCGTCATCGAGAACTATCCCGAAGACAGAACCGAGGAACTCGAAGCCGTCAACAACCCGGAGGACCCCGGCGCCGGCACGCGCACGGTCCCGTTCTCCCGCGTGATCTACATCGAGCGTGACGACTTTCGCGAGGACGCGCCCAGGAAGTACTTCCGCCTCGCCCCGGGGCGCGAGGTGCGACTCCGCTACGCCTACTTCATAACCTGCACCGACGTCATCAAGGACGACGCGACCGGCGAAGTGTCGGAGCTGCGCTGCACCTACGACCCGGCCACCCACGGCGGTGATTCGCCCGACGGACGCAAGGTCAAGGGCACGCTGCACTGGGTCTCCGCGCAGCACGCCGCCTGTGCCGAAGTCCGCCTGTACGACCGGCTCTTCGTCAAGGAGAACCCCGACAGTGCGAAGGATCCGGCCGACTACAAGACTTATCTGAATCCGGATTCGCTCGAGACGCTGCGCTCGTGCATGGTCGAGCCCAGCCTGACCGCGGCGTCCGTCGGGGCTCGCTTTCAGTTTGAACGACAGGGCTACTTCTGCGTCGATCCCGATTCGTCCGCCGATGCACTGGTGTTCAATCGCACCGTATCCCTGCGCGACTCCTGGGCGAAGATCGAAAAGAAACAGAAATAGTGTTGCGCTACTCGTCGTTGTCATTCCGAGCGCATGACACTTTCGGCGGCATTCGATTCCGGGTGCCACGGGCGGCTTGCCCACCCGTGTGGTCACACAGGCGGGCGCGTGGGGCGTACGCACTGGCAGACAAGCTGCCAGTGGCACCCGCCGAGAGTGTCACGCGCCCCGAATGACAGGAGCGTTGGGTGCCTGCCTTGACGCTGGTGTTGCGGTAGCTAGCATGCGGTCCCCGGCAGCCGTCCCGGTCGCCGGTTCATGCACGCTCGTCGCGACACAACCCGAAATGTCGCGTTCGCGACCGCCTAGAATGGGAGCTTGGCACCATGGACTGGGGTATGCAGAACCGCCTGTCGCGGATCATCAACCCGAAGACGAATCGTTGCGTCATGCTGGCCGTCGACCACGGCTACTTTCAGGGTCCGACCAGCGGGCTCGAGCGCCCCGGTGAAACGGTCGCGCCGCTCCTCGAATACGCCGACGCCCTCATGCTCACGCGCGGCGTGCTGCGCAACACCATCGACCCAGGCACCACCGCGCCGATCGTTCTTCGCGTCTCAGGCGGAACCAGCATTCTCAAAGACGATTTGTCCGACGAGGATATTTCCGTTTCCATCGAGGATGCGATTCGCCTCAACGTCGCCGCGATAGCCATTTCCGTTTTCGTCGGCTCGGTGAACGAAAAGCGAACCCTCACGAACCTGTCGAGACTCTGCGACCGCGGCCAGAAGTACGGCATCCCGGTGCTCGCTGTGACCGCAGTCGGCAAGGAGATGGCTCGCGACGCCCGCTATCTCGGCCTGGCGTGCCGCATCGCCGCTGAACTCGGCGCGCAAGTCGTCAAGACTTACCACTGCGAAGACTTCGCCAAGGTGGTCAACGGCTGCCCCGTCCCCGTGGTCATCGCGGGTGGCAAGAAGATCGAGGAACGCGACGCGCTCACACTTGCCTACAATGCTGTGTCCGACGGTGCCGTCGGCGTCGACATGGGGCGCAACATCTTCCAATCCCGCTGGCCCGTCGCCATGATCCGCAGCGTCCGCGCCATTGTTCAGGATGGCAAGTCCGACGCCGAGGCGTGGGAGATGGCACAGAGTCTGATGGACTAGGTGCGTGCCGCGTTTGCCGATTGAGGAAACAGCCATGCCCCTCTTCGTCATGATCGGACTGGATCGACCCGACGGTGCCGAACTCCGCAACCGACTGCGGTCCGCACACGTCGAGCACATCGAGCGCCTCGATCACGAAGCACGTATCGTGTTGGCCGGCACCCCGCGCGACGACGGCGACACCGCATCCGAGGGCGCGGTGGTTCTGTTCGAAGCGCGCGACCTCGATGAAGCGCGGTTGATCGCCAACCGCGACCCCTTCGTGTCGGGCGGTGTCTTCGGCACGGTCAAGGTCGCTCCCTTCAAACGCGTTTACCCCAAGGAATGAGCGCCTATGAAGAATCGCTGGAACGATCAAGCCGCAACTCTGGCGATTGAGCGGTGGGGACAGCGGTACGGCGAGAACCTCGCGCTGCGCCTCTATTCCGCCGATCTGATCGGGTGCGAGCCCGATCTGGTCCTGCACGGCGGAGGGAACGTCTCGCTGAAACACACCGCCCGAACGGTCGTCGACGGCGAACTCGACGCGCTCTACGTGAAGGGCTCCGGATGCCATCTCGCGGCCATCGCGCCCGGCGACCTGCCCGCGCTCGACCTGGGCGGCTTGCGACGGCTGCGCCCGCTCGAGGCGCTCGATGACGATACGATGGTCAACGAGCTGCGGAGGAACCTCCTCGACACGTCGGCCCCCACGCCATCGATCGAGACGCTTCTGCACGCATTCCTGCCGCACCGATTCATCGACCACTCGCATGCCGACGCGATTCTCGCCCTGACCAATCAGCCCGACGGCGCCGGCCTCGTTCGCGAGGCGCTCGGCGACGGCGTCGCGATCCTCCCGTACGTTGCGCCCGGCTTCGAGTTAGCCAAGACCGCAGCCGACCTCTACGAGTCGAATCCGACGATCGATACCATGGTTCTGATGCAGCACGGACTGGTGACCTTCGGCGACCACGCCCGCGCCGCGTACGACCGACACATCGCCACCGTCACCGCGTGCGAGGAGTTCATCGTCCAGCGTAGCGCGGGGCGCTCTTTGACCGTCACATACAAGTCGCCGAACGCTCCCGCGGAATTGGCCACGCTCGCCGCGCCGATCCTGCGCGGTCTGATCGCGGTGCCGACCGGCGACGACGACCGCCCGTGGGTTCGGTCCATCCTCGACTGGAACGCATCGCCGGAAGTACTCGACTTCGTCAACAGTCGGGAGGCCCGAACGCTCGCCCGAACCGGACCGCTCACCGCCGACCACCTGATCCGCACCAAGCGGCACCCGCTCTATGTCGCCCAGCCAGACTGGTTCGATGCAGACGCACTGCGTCGCCAACTCGAAACGGGGATTGAAGAGTACCGGGCCGAATACCGAACCTACGTCACCGACCACGGCGGCTCAGCCGAAGGCGTCGACACATCGCCGCGCGTCGTCTTGCTGGCCGGCGCGGGTGCCTTCTGCTGGGGTCCCACCAAGCGCGAGGCACGAATCACGGCCGACATCACGGCACACGCCCTTGCCACCAAGACCAAGGCCAACGCGATCGGCACCTACACCGCCCTGCCCGACGAGCACCTCCACGCGATGGAATACCGCTCGATGCAGCGCGCCAAG
>JAJDDR010000043.1 GCA_029260255.1 Phycisphaerae bacterium | reverse complement strand
CCGGGTGGAACCCCGCGCGGTGAAGCGTCGGCCGAAAGAGCGCGCCCTGCTGACCAAACCGCGAGCCGAAGCCCGCGCCGGACTAAGCGCCGGAAAATCGCCCTGAGTCCCTGAAAACACCGGCAGTGCCATTCGGGCCTGCCGCCCCATTTTCGGCGTCCTCGCGACCTCCCGAGCATCTCTGGGCACCGAACAACCGCCCCGCGCCCTTCACCCCGCCTCCGCCCCATCTCCCGCCTCCGCCTCCCGCCACAAAAAAACCTCAACCGCCCGCGCAAACGGGGGTTCGTACGAGGGAATCAAAGTTGCTTTCTGAAAAACGCGAACGGCGCGCGCGCACGTCAGTGGTTCCCGTTAATACTAATAGAGGCCTGTCAATTTCACGCCTCATACGTGACCAAAAAGTGCTGGGCAAAGGTGAAAGGTTCATCGACGCACTGATTGGCCGGACATAGGTGGTCGCGGTGAGTCCATTGATCGTTGGTCTCTTCTGGAAAGGAAGCGCTTTCGTATGACGCGATTTGAGCACATCCGGGGATCGCGAGGGGAGCCGTCCATACGGCGATGGCGAGCATTCTTGGTTTGGTCACCCGCTTCCGGTGAAGGCAAGTTGGAACAGGGCGAAGTCGTGAAAATCAACGTCGCCGGCGCCACTGCGGTGGGTCAGATAAGCCTCAACCCGTCCAACCCGGGCAACTTCTCCCGACTGACGAACGGTCGGATCACCGGTGACCTGAACGGCCCGCTGGTTCTGCAAGAGAGCACCGCCGGCGCGGGCGGGAATTGCACCTTCCATGTCGAAGGAAACGCGAAGGGCAAGATCACCGCGCCGGTCATCGATTCGCTGGTCATTGATGGAACGCTCTCCGGCGCCATCGACACGGCCCGCATCGCGCACAACGGCGGCATCGCCGTCAAGGGCGATCTGAGTGGCGACATCACCATCACGGAAGTGATCGAGGAATCCGGCACGTTGGCCGTCTGGCAGGACGTCACCGCCAAGGCCAGCGTGACCATCGCGAACATGGAGGTCGGCGTCCTGGTGGGCATGAATGACTTGTCGGGGAACTTCGCCGGCGACCTGGTGCTCGAGCGCGGCATTCCCGGCGGTAACACTGTTGACATCAAAGGGTCCCTGACCCAGACGGGCTCGATCGACCTCAACGGCGCCGGCGTGGCGGAGAACGCCGAGCTCTTCCTCGATCGCGGCGGCTCCGGTGTGATCGTCAACGGGGGCCCGGTCGGCGGGCTGGTCATCTTGAGTCTGGGGGCGGGCGCTTTTGCCGGGACGGCCACGTTTTCCAGCATCGTTACCGGCGTGTGGGCCGACGGCTACATCGGCGAGTCCAGCGCCGGCGGTCTCAGCGGCAGGATCGTCGTCACCGGCAACATGGAGGGAGGCGACATCCACGTCTACAACAACGTCCTCGGAACCGGTAGTATCGAGATCGGCGGCAACTGCGCCGGGTTCATTGAGACCGAGTTGGCCCTGATCGGCGACGTGAGCATTGGAGGCGACGCGACACTGTACTGCAACGTTCGCGTCGACGGCCTGTGGGGCGCGATCACGGTCGGCGGGGACATGCTCGGCATGATCGAATCCACCGGACCCGTCACTGGCGGACGAATCGTCGTCGCCGGCCTGTGCGACGGTCCGGTCCAACTGCTTCAGGAAACGGTCAAGACGTCAATCGTTCACCTGCAAGGCGGGCTTGGCGCCAACGGCAAACTCTTGATCGACGGGAATGCGGACGGAGGTGTTCTCGTGGGGCCTGCAAAAATCCCGCTCGTCCTGGACCCCATCACGTTCGACGGCTGCATTCGGATCCACGAAGTCGGCGTACTCGGCGGCGATCTGAACGGCAATATCGATGTCGTCGGCTGTCACGCCACGCCCGACGATCTGAACATCTGTATCGACGGAGCTGTCAATGGAGCGGTGAACATCATACAGACCAACTGCCCGAAACAGGTCGCCTGGTCATGCACCGGTCCCTGCCCCTGACGTGCATTGGGCCGACTCTCGCCAAGGCACGCAACCATCGACGTAATCTGTGCGCTCCGCGTAAGCATGGCGCCGCCTCCCCCGGTTGGCGGCGCCTCGTCACTCCGGGCACAGCCGGTACCGCTATTGCAGCGGCACACCCGAAAACGCCTTCCGCGGGTTCCTCGTTCATCCACGTTCCCGTTCACTCCCCCGATTCGACGGATGAATTGCTTGAACATCGTGTGCAAACCGCGTACATTTGTTGTGCGCACGGCGTGTGAGAGATGCGTCCGCACACGCGAAGGAGTCGGGCGCGTGCGGGGTGGGGCAGGCGATTCGCAGGAGATCAACCATGTCGCGACTGCAAGTCACGGCGATGATCGCGACCGGACTGGCGGGGATGTTGACCGCGGCGGCGGCACTCGGCGCGGGCGAGTCACCGAACACCGCCCATTGGTGCGCGACCGGCGCCGAGAATGACGTTCGCGTGCGGCAGTCCCACGAGCGTGCGCTCGCGCGCCTGGCGGCCGCCGGAAAGACACTGACAACCGCCACCGCCGACATCCAGCAGCGCAACGGACTGCTCATTTTTGAAGACGTCGACAACGAAGTTCTGAACTTCAATCAGCCGTTCGATCTCGTCGATCAGACGCTGCGATTCAGCCGTACCGGCGACTGCTGCTTCGACGCGACGCGCGAAGCGCTGCAATTCGACGCCGATGTCGGCACGCTCGCGGAAACCTGGGACGATGCGTGGGGCCAAGCGGAAGTGGCACTGCCATTCAGCTTCCCGTTCGGACGCCAAGTGTTCAGTACGATTTACGTTACGTCGGACATCGGCGTGTTCTTCTTGTCGCAGTCGCAGGGCGGTTCGAGCG
Organism: Phycisphaerae bacterium; assembly: GCA_029260255.1. Taxonomy (GTDB): domain Bacteria; phylum Planctomycetota; class Phycisphaerae; order UBA1845; family UBA1845; genus OFTM285. The sequence goes on along the minus strand of JAJDDR010000043.1, from coordinate 10,039 downwards.
ATCAGCACCTGTCGGTGGATTTCTTCGACGCGACCGCCCGGATTACGCCGTTACTGCGCGACGGCGTGTGAATTTGGCCGCGCATCGTCGAACTGCACGTCAAGATGGGCGTCGACTCGGTGACACTCACCTGGCGTCAGCGCCCGCCGCGCACGGATTCGATTCACGGCATCGACCAGCGGTTTCAGGCGACGCTGACGTCCGCCGGCGAGATTACGTTCTCCTATCCCGACTCTCTCAACTGGAACACGTTCGGGCTCGTGCAGGTCGTGGCACCGGGAACGGTGTCGCCGATGGCGGCGTTCGACTTCTCGACGTTGACCGAATCGCCGACATCCGTCGAGGGATTCATCGGCGAGGCATTCACGCTGCCGGGTTTCTCACCGCACACGGCGCGCGACATCATCCAAGCCCGCTTCGGCGAGCTGGTCGACGACGTCGACCTGTTTGCGTTCTATCAGAATTTCTACACCGACATCGTGTTCTACGCGGGAGGTTATCACTCGGGCAACGTCCTGCACATGAACGAGATCAATCTCAGTTGGAACTCGCGCGACCACACCAGCGTCTCGGTGTTGCAGCACGAAGTCGGACACGACTGGCTGTATTTCGGGTTGCCCAGCGGAACCGGAGCGCACCCGAAACAGGGCGCTTTCACGCCGGCCGCGTTCACCGCACGCACGCCGATTGACGGTTCGGCGATGGGCGGCACGTTCTGGCTTGACAACACCGACGGGACGTTTACGACCCCGCCGTACAGAACGTATTACGGGTTTTCCTGGCACGAGCTCTACCTGATGGGGCTGGCCACGCGCGCCGAGGTAACCGACTGGTGGTACCTCAGCGGCGTGCCCGAACTCGACGCTCCGTACTATCCGCCGGCGAGCAGCACGTTCGCCGCCACGCGCAACGATCTCACCGCGGACGTACTCGACGTGCTGAATCCCGAATACCCGAACACGCAGACCGATTTCAACGTCCTCTTCACGCTCATCACCAGACCGGACAACCCCGTCCGCGACGAGGACCTGGCCAACATGCGCCGCAAGATGGAAGTCTGGCCGCGTGCCTGGTCGGATTCGACCGGGGGGCGGTCGACGGTCCGCGTGCATTTCGGCGAGCTGCTCCCAAACGGCGATTTCGATTTCGACGGTGATGTCGACATGCGCGACTTCGGCCGCTTCCAGGCGTGTTTCGTGGGCGCGGGCATTCCCACGCCGATCGGCCCGTGCCGCGCCGGCGATTTCAACGGCGACACGGACATCGATCTTGACGACTTCACGCAGTGGGACACCCTCTTCACGGCTGAGTGCGGCAAGCCCACGTTCGCGGTGCAACCGGTCAACGCGTTCGGATGCGAGAGTCTGCCGGTCACGTTCACCGCTCTGGTCGACGATGCCGATTCGCTGCGCTGGCGACGGGGCGGCATCGACATTCCCGGTGCGACGACGACCGTCCTCGATATCGGCCCGGTCACATCGGCGGACGCGGGAACTTACTCCCTCATTGCGGAGAACGAATGCGGCGCGGTCATGAGCGCGACGGCCACCCTTCAGGTCACCGGGGGCCCGCAGGTGGTGCTTTACCCAAATGAGGTGGCCATGTGCCCGGGCGCGGCGGTGACGTTTATCGCGTCCATCGAGACCACCGGTTTATTCACCGCGGAGTGGACCAAGGACGGCGTGACTATCCCAGGGGCGATGGGGGCGTCCTACGCCATCGCGTCGGCGGGTCCGGCCGACGCGGGCGTTTATGCTGCGTTGATCACTGACGCCTGCGGCACGACAGAGAGCAACGTGTTGGTCGCGACGCTGTCCCCCCCCTGCGGCGGCCTGCCGTAATCGGACCGGTGGTCGACGGACTGCTCAGGAGGAATTCGATGCGACGATCCATGGATGATTCGCCGGCACGAGCGCTGTGCGCCGCGCGCGTGCTCGTCGCCCTGCTGACGAGCTTCGCGGGCGGGTGCGGAATGAGCGGGGATGATCCGAGCGATTGGCTGGCGAACCATCCCATCGGGCAGATATTCAGCGCGGCGCTGGGCGACGCGTTGGCGCGGACGGATTTTCCGCTCTCCTGCGGTCCCGGAGTGCTGGGAATCGTGGTGCCCGACTGCCCGTTGGGCGGCGCGTGTTTCACCGAGGCGTGCGACACGCACAATCTGTGCTACGGCACGTGCGGCACGACGCGCGAAACGTGTGACGAGCAGTTGCTGCACGACATGCAGTCCGTCTGCACGCTGAGTTTCGCACGGGCGAGTGTCCTGCGCGCTGAGTGTCTCGCGCTGGCACTGGCGTACGCCGACGTGACCCGCGACCTCGGTGGGGCGTCATTTCTGAACTCTCAAGCCGCATGCAGCCGCCCGGAGGACGCCGCCAACAGATCAATCATCCACCTCGACGGGGCCCGCGTGTACTACGCCGTCGAGCGAGAAGGCGCGCAACTGTCCGTCTGGATGGTCGACGCCGACACCGGCGAGATGATGCGAATCCACCAAGCGCCGGGTGAAACGGTCGTCCGCCGGACGGCCGACCACCTGATCATCGCCCGTGAAACCGCCGGCCTTTCCCTGGGAAACCGGCTCGACCTGATCGCCGAGACGACGAGCGGATCGCGCAGTATCTCACTGTGGGATCGGGCGTTCGAGTTTACGCCCGGGAGATTCCTACCGGCCGTGGACGGCGACCGCGTCGCCTGGGTGATCGGCGGCACGCTTGAAGTGTATGACCTCAGCACAGAGGGAATCGTCGCTTCCGTATCGGGCGGCTTTTCGAACGGACTGGTTGAATAGCTCGACGGGGACATGGCCGTGGTGGTCGGCTGCCCGCGCGACTGCGATCGTGCGTGGCTCGTCGATCTCGCCGGTGGCGACCCGATCACGTTGCCGTTCGAGGTGCGGATCGGGGACCACACATTCGATCTCGGCATTTTCGATGGCGCCCGGGCGACACGCGACTGGTTGCTCGTCCGCGCATTCTCCGAGCGTGACGCGGTGCCCGTAACGAGTATTCTGGCGTTTCACGTTCCAACGCAATCGTGGCGCGTACTGGCGGACTACGCAGCGTCCGCCGCGGGCGTCCTCGAACTGACGGACACCGACGCGCTACTCGTCGAGCACGACAAGGAGCTGTGGCCACGATCTCTCACGCTGCGTTTGGAACGTGTCGCGTTGAGCAGCGGCATACGCACGCCGGTCGCGGATCTCTCCGAGGACCGGTCCGTCTGGGGGATCGGCAGCGCGTTCGATTCCGTCGCGATACCCGCTGTTGTCGTCAGAGGCGACCGGGTGTTCTGGATCGACGAGCGCGGACAGGAACTCGTCGTCCACGACCTCGCCGAGCAGGCGAACTGGACCGTGCCGCTGGAAGGTTTCGAGTTCGCCGAGTGACGCTGCGTGCGGCGCCTAACACTCCGGGATAGATGTGTGGCACCGGTTGCTAACCGGTGGAATCGGGTTAAGAAGCCGGTTCTCATTGCCACCGCTGAGCTTCACCGCATGCCCCTAACCGTACAGCGCAAAGTGGTCAGAACCGCGCCCGTCAGGAAGCGGCCTCGCGCGCATGAGGCGTTTGCGAGGGTTCAAGGCCGCTCCTTAACAGTCGCGGTTCTGCCAGTGTGTCAATCTTGCGCTGTACTGCTAATCAGAGTTGGCGCGTGCGATCATCGCGTTGCGCTTGAGCATATCCGGTTTGGCGCGCTTGACGGCGCTGCCCCGCAAGGTCGACCGGTGTTCTTCGTCGGACCAGTTGATAATCTCATCGAGCGGCGGGTACGGACCCGGCTGGCGGATTGCGAAAGTTCGCGATACGGGCGGTTCGCGGTTGTACGGGCACACCTGCTGGCAGACGTCGCAGCCGAATACCCAGTCTTTCATTCGCGGCGCGAGTGATTCCGGAATGTCGCCGCGATGCTCGATAGACAGGTAGGAGATACATCGTGACGCGTCCATTTCGTACGGGGCGGGAAAGGCGTCCGTCGGGCAGGCATCGAGGCACTGAGTGCAGCTCCCGCAGTGACCCTCGGCCGGCTCATCGGAGGCGAGTTCCAAGGTCGTAACGATCTCACCGAGAAAGAAGTAGCTGCCAAGCTCCCGATGCAGGACCAGCGTGTTCTTGCCGATCCAGCCGACGCCTGCCCGCGCGGCCAGTTCGCGTTCCAGAATCGGTACCGTGTCGACACAGCAGCGGGTTTCAAACGGCTCGGCGACGGCCTCACGCAACGCGTCGGCGAGCTTGTGGAGACCCGCCTTGACCACGTCATGATAGTCGTCGCCCCACGCGTACATGGCGACGCGACCTCGGGGCGTGTCGTCCGGCCGCGACGGCGGCGTCTGATAGTAATTCGACGCGGTGACGATGACACTGCGAGCACCTTCGAGCAACCGGCTTGGATCCACCCGAATGTCACGGTTCCGCTCGAGGTAACCCATCGTGCCGGACCGTCCGGTGGCAAGCCAACTGTCCAAGTACGATGCCCGCCCGATCGGACCCGCCGCCGCGATGCCCACACGGTCGAATCCGATTTCCGCAGCCAACCGCTTGACGGTTTTCGTTTTATCGGCCGGGGACACATAGGCCATGCTACAGCGACCGCGAGACGATAGATAGGATGCTGGAGCATGGCGTTGTTGACACCCGGAGTCGTCACGCCTAGGTTCCCGTCCGACCCCGGCCCGAGTTCCGCCCGGGAAGCTTCTTGAGAAGGGAACGTACGTGTTCACATACGAGTGGTTCGTCGGTGCCCCGTTCAAAGCGCAGTGTGATGAGGCCCGTTGGCGTTGCGCTTTGCGCCGCTTCCCGGATTTCACCCGCAACGACGGATTGGACAACGCCGAGTTCAGCGAGTTCTGGAACACCTTGCGCACGCGGACGCTGGTCTATCTGCGCGACGGGTTCAGCTACGAGTTGAAGGAGACCGCCGACGTCGGGTCGCGCGCGCACCTGACATTCGAATGCGAAGCCGTCGACGATCAGTACAAGGTCGGCGCGTTCGTCATCTCGGTACCCTACGACGATGTCGTACGCGTTGAGGTTTTCGCCGTCCCGCCGGACGAGATGCCCGAGGACATGCCGGCGATCACCGGATTCCGCGCGAAGACGGAGCCTCCGCACACGTCGTCCTGACGCCGCCGAATGAACAGTACAGCCCAAGGTCGCCCATTCGGCGGTTTCCGAGCCCCGACCGTAAGGGAGGGAACATGCGGAGGCGCGCGCGTCCGTTCCCTGACGGTCGCGGCCTGGTTTTGGGAACATCATCATTCCTGAGACGCTACAATAGCCTGGTTCGGGCCGCGCCGAACAGCTGTCTCGGCGGCCGAGCGATGGCGGGACGGCTGCTCGCGGTCGCACCAGGCGTTGATTGTTGGGGCGAGCACAGTAGACTCCCTGTTCCTGCGCCGGGTTGTGCGAGAGTCGCGCAGGGCGTGTACCGGTAGCCGATGGCCTGGAACCGCTATCTGCGATGCGTGTGTCTCGCGAACCGCGTTCGTGGAACCGGGAGCCTCGGCAGTTGTTGCGGGTGACGACCTTCGATGAAACTAACCGACATTCTTACTGCGGATTGCGTCCGCGTGCCATTGAAGGCGACCGACAAGACGGCCGCGATCACCGAGTTGGTTGACGCGCTGGCGGACGCCGGCCGGGTGACCTGCAGAGATACCGTGCTGCAGGCGGTGCTCAATCGCGAAGAAACCGCGTCGACGGGCATCGGAAAGGGGTTGGCGGTCCCGCACGGCAAGTGCAACGGCTGCTCGGAGTTGGTGATGGCACTGGGCAAGCCCGCCACGCCCCTCGACTTTGAGAGCAAAGACGGGCAACCGGTGGAGATCGTCGTGCTACTGGCGAGCCCGCCGGACAAGACGGGGCCTCACATTCAGGCGTTGGCGCGCATCTCGCGTCTAATGCTGATGGACTCCTTCCGCCAGGCGGTCGCGGCGGCGGAAACGGCCGAGGAGCTGTGGGATATTGTCCGCGCGCACGAGGGCTGAGCGGGATTGACGATTGCCGATTGACGAATCAGGGCAGGGCCGGAAACTCTCATCGTGGTTGGTTGAACATCACCCGTTCGTGGGTGCCGGGAACCGTCCACCAGGGGTAACAGCGTGAATCGTATGGCTACCGATGCAGCGCCGCTTTCGAGACGTCGCGGCATCCTCGACATTCTGTTCTTCAGTTGGGCCAACAACGTCTGGTTCGGCGTCGGCGTTCTGGTAGCGCTCTTTATCTACAGTTCGTTGGGCAGCGCCCTTCCGCCGCTGCGCCAGCATCCGCTGCTGGACATGACGGAGATGGAGTGGTTTCACTGGTGGCCGTTCGACGTGCTGATCGCCCTCATTTGCGTCACCCTCACGACGGTCACGCTCAAGCAGATTCCGCTCCGCTGGGTTAACGCGGGCGTGTGGACGATCCATCTGGGCATCATCGTCCTGTGCGCAGGCAGCGTCTTCTACTTCTCCACGAAGCTCGAGGGCGACGCTCCGATCTACAGGCGCCGCGCCCTCATCACCGTGCCCGGCGCAACCGAGCCCTCCACGCTGGTGATCCGCCCCAACAGTCGCACGACCGTCACGAGCGGGGCGCAGCGGTACCAGTTCAGCATCACCAGGATCATTCCGGATTGGACGCTTGTTAGCGGCGACGACAAGGGCAAGACCACGACCGTCGTCTGGGTCAACTGCCAGACCCCGACGGAACAATTCACGCGACAGCTGCTCGTCGGCTACCCCCAATACACCGAGGACATCTTGGCCGACGGCACGCGCGCCAAGAAGCGACCGTCCGGCGATCCGCTGGTCGATCACGCGCTCGACCTGAAGCTCGACTACATGCCGCAAACGGAGTTCTTCCTGATGGACTCCTCCGCGATCTTCACCCGTCTCGATGGCGACGAACGCTGGATCGAACGATCCCTGGACGAGCTGCCGCGTTACCACGACCACGTCGCCTCGCACGACGAACTGTCCGAGCAAGGAGACCGCTCCATGCCGCTTCGGTCGCTGGACATCGTCGTGCCGCCCGCGGAGGAATCGGGCGACCCCCTCGCGGATTACGAAATCCGTGTCAAGGCGTATCTCCGCTACGCGTTTCCTGCGACGACTTGGCGCGGCGGTGGCGGCGACCTCAACCCGGCCGCCGGTATCACGCTCAGCGCAGGGCCCGATGCGCGCCTCGACTACGAGCTTCTCGCGCTCGATCCCGACCTCAGCACCTCGCAGAACGGGCAGATCGCCTTCCGCTGGATCGAATCCCCCGAAACGCTCCACGGCATGCTCGACACGACGCAGGGACGGCTCGCATTCCACTTTCCCGGAGCGGACGACGACATCGTTATCCCCATCGACGACATTCCGGCTCAAGGCGCCGAGGCGCCGTTCACGCCCATCGCGGACACGGGCATGGCCTTCCGTGTCAGGAGCATCATGCAGGACCTGCTCGTTCAGTCCGGCGCGATGGCCGGGAAGACGATGTCGGTCGCGACGCTCGAGATCAAGATGCCCGATCGCACGATTACGCGCTTCGTCTCCAACGTTCCCGGCGCTTCGCGCGACGTGGGTGAGGACGGGCAGATGATGCCGACCGATTCCGCGATCGATGCGGTCTACCAGCCCGGGGGCGTTCAGACACGCGTCACACTGGTGAGCGGTCCGCCCGGCGTTGGGACGTGGATTCTCTTCAAGGAGCACGACGGCAGCGTCACCAAGACCGCCATCGCGCCGGGGGCGTCGATCGACGCGACGGACGAGGTTCAGCTCACGCTGCGCTACTTGATTCCCGACGCCGTCAAGGTCGTCAAGCCGCGCGTCATTCCGCTTGAGAAGCGTGATCGCAACGCCCGGCGGACGTTCTCGATGATTCGGGTCGAGATTTCGAAGGGAGACTGGACCCATACCATGTGGCTTGAACACAATGACTACGCGCTGCCCAACGCACAATACGCGGTCCCGCGGCGCATTACTTTCAACCCATCGCGCCTCAGTTTGCCCGACGGGCGTACGGTTGAGTTGCTGTACTCGCGCGATCGACGCCCGCTGCCGGCGCCGATCGCGCTGGAGTCGTTTGCGCTGACCACCCACACCGGTGGGTACACCGGCGCAACGATCACGGTGCGCGATTTTATCAGTCAATTGCGATTCAAGACGGCGAGCGGCTGGTCCGATTCTGTGCAGATGAGTTCCAACCGCCCCGCGAGCAACGGCGGTTACTGGTTCTTCCAATCGACGTGGGACCCGCCGGCGCAAGGGTACGCGGGCATGAATTTCACCGGGGTGGGGGTGGGCAATCGCAACGGTGTGCATATCCAACTCGCGGGGACGTGCATCGCGGTGGTGGGAATGCTGTTTGCGTTTTACGTGAAGCCGACCATTCGGCGCCGAATGCAGGACCGCGCGCAACAGGGTGGCACCGCCGTCAAGGACGGGCGCCAGTTGCCTCCCCGGAAAGAGCAGGCAGCGTCACTTCACGAAAACTGGATGGGGTAATCGATGTCAGCATACGTTCTCTGCACGGTCCTTCTCGCCGCGTTTGTCGCGGTCCTCATGTTCATGCCGCCGAAGTGGCGCAAGCGACTCGTCGACGTCGCCGTCGTGGCGCTGATCGGCTACGTGATCTACTACAACGTCAGCAAGGACAAACGCTCCCAGCCACCGTCGGCGTTCGCCCAAACCGTCGACATCCAAACGGCGGGGACCATGGCCGTTCAGACCAGCGGTCGGCTGAAATCGTTCGATTCGTTCGCGCGCACCATGATGCGTTACGTCAGCGGACCCCGCAAGATAGCCGGGCAAGAGCCGACGTTCACCTACCTCGACATGATGTTCCGACCGGACGCCTACCGCGACGCGGACGTCATCTACGTTAAGAAAAAGCAGATCCGGCAGTCCATCGCCGAGGAGCTCTCGCGCACCAAAGCGGCGGAACCGTCCATCCTGGACACTTTTCAGGAGACCGGGCTGATCTCGCCGTCGCTGCTGAATCGCCCGGAAGTTCAGGCCCACCTCGACAAGCTCGAACAGAACCTGATGCGCACCGCCAAGCCCGTCAACGCGATTCGCTCGGCGATGAACGTGGCAAACCCGATGACGTTGGCGCGGAGCCTCCGAGCCGTTCCGCCACCCGGCGGACACGAGAACGACGCCTGGTACCTCATCGACGACGTTTCAGCCGGCGCCCCGTCCGACGATCTCCACGCCGGAATGCAATCTCAAGGCGGCGTCCCCAACCTCGATCCGAGCGACGGCGCACGCATCACCGAAACCTGGATGAACTTGGCGTCCGCGTGGGCCGCGACTGACGCGACCGAAGTCAACCGCCATCTGGCGCGCCTCGCCGACCTCCTCCGGTCGGTCGAGCCGTCGCTCTACCCCGATCGCGACAGGCTCAAGCTCGAAAGCTGGTACTTCCGCAGCAAGAGCATGACGTGGATCTGGCTGGTCTACGCCGGGGCCGTCATCCCGCTGCTGATGGCCGTGATCTATCACTGGAAGGGCGCCAGTTGGGTCGGTGCGGGCGTGTTCGTCATTGCTTTCGCGCTGCACACGACGTCGCTCGGACTCCGATGGCACATCTCCGAACGCATCCCGAACTCCAACATGTTCGAGGCCATTCTCGCGGCATCGTGGTTCGGCGGACTCGGCGCGTTCGTACTCGAGATCCTGGCACGCAAGACGTTGATGCGATCGATGTTCTTCCTCGGCGCCGCCTGTGCCGCCATGGTCGCCGCCATGTGCGCCCACTTCATGCCCGGCGTGCTCAGTTCGGACATCGACAACGTCATGCCGATTCTGCACGACATCTGGCTGTACATCCACACCAACATGATCATCTGGAGCTACGCCCTGATCGGCATGGCCACCATCACCGCGCTGCTCTACCTGCGGCACCGCATCGGCGGCGGCAAACCGGACGCGGCCGTCCTCGGCGGCGCCGGCTCGCTCATCATGCGGGGCAAGCAGAGCTTCATCGAGGGCAACCGCGTGACCTTCGCGCAGGTGCTCGACGGCGCGACCATGGTGCTCATGGAGGTGTCGTTCGTCGCCCTGTGG
>JAJDDR010000420.1 GCA_029260255.1 Phycisphaerae bacterium | reverse complement strand
CCAGCAGCTCATGAAGGTCGGCGCAAAAACTTGGCCGACTCTTATCAGAGAGTTCCGTGGACATTCTCACTGCGGTTAGCAGGCCTGCGGCTTCGAAGAGTAGTACCTTCGGGGGGATCTGGGATTCGCGGGAGGGATTTGCGGGAGGGATTTGCGGGACACCCACTCGCCTTGGAGTTGGAGGCGGGTGGAGGATTTGTGTGACACCCACTTGACAGATTTCCCACTTGGCAGATTTGTGTGCCCCCGCCTCATTTGTACCGGCGCGAGAGGCGTGGATTTGCGTGAAACCCACTCCAGAGCAGAGCTCTGAACATCGTCAGGATTCCGAGAGTCGTGGCAGCGGTACAGAACGACGCCATGTTCGATTGAGCGACCTGTTCCAAGCGGATCCCCGTAAGCGACGACTAGATCCGAACGATCGAAAATACCGGAATTCTCCGCGGCGCCGCTGATTTCATGTAGTCGGCAAATTGGTCGTTCGCTTCGGCCATTTGCCTTACCTTTCCGTCCGCCTCGGCCTCGGGCAGCTCCAGCACGTTCGCTGTGAACCGTCCCTCGCCGAACTCGATGGTGATGCGGGGGTGAGCTCTCAAGTTGTAGTACCATACCGGATGCGTCGGCGAGCCGGCCTTGGTGCCGAAGAGCAACATCTCGTCACCGTCCTGGACGACGATCAAAGGTATCTCCCGTACCTTTCCGGACTTCGCCCCGATCGTATGGAGGATCACCACGGGCAGCTCGCCGAATCGCGCGACCTTGCCACCGTTGGCCCGGAACTCCGAAATGACCTCGGCGTTCAGCGTATCCCAGTCGAACATGCGCACACCTTACAACCCGCCGCGGAGCGGGTCATCAGTCGAAGCCAGTGTACCTTGCAGGCAGGAGTTCGCCGGGTACGCGGGAATACTCCGATTCGGACCAGCGCGACTATCCTGAAACGACAACCCTCGTATTCCGCGCTTCGAGCTCGCGACGGCTGAACAAGTTCGTTACGATCTCATCTTTCGGTCGCACCTATCGCCGACAGGTCTTCGTCCAAGCGCACGCGACGTTGAAGACTGAGCACTGACAGCCACGATATGAAACCAGAAACCCAACGAATGATCGACCTGCGCAGCGACACCGTGACCAAGCCGACGCCGGCGATGCGTCGGGCGATGGCTGAGGCCGAGGTTGGTGACGACGTCTATGGCGAAGACCCCAGCGTCAATCGCCTCCAAGAGGAAGCCGCTCGCCTCGTCGGCAAGGAAGCCGCGCTCTACGTGCCGACTGGGACGATGGCGAACCAGCTCGCGATTCGCGCCCAGACGTCGCACGGCGACGTCGTGCTCGCCGGCGCCGGTGCCCACATCCTGCGCTACGAGTCGGGCGCCGCCGCCGCGCTGTCGGGTGTCCAGATCAAGTCCCTTGGCGTCGACGGCACCTTCACCGCGCAACAGGCGACGGCGGCGATCCCGCCGCGCGATCATCACAACTCGCCCGCCACTCTGGTCGCCCTGGAGAACACCCACAACGCCGGCGGCGGTTCGATTTGGCCTATCGAGCACTTCGAAGCGGTCGCGGCGGCCGCCCACGAACGCGGCCTGAAAGTGCATCTCGACGGAGCGCGGCTATTCAACGCAGCCGTTGCCAGCGGCGTGCCCGCGGCCCGCTGGGCGGCAAAGTGCGATTCCGTATCGTTCTGTTTTTCGAAAGGGCTCGGAGCGCCGGTCGGATCGATCGTGTGTGGCAGCCACGTGACGATCGAACGCATCCATCGATTTCGTAAGATGTTCGGCGGTGGCATGCGCCAGGCCGGAGTCATCGCCGCCGCCGCCCGGTACGCGCTCACGAACAACATCGACCGGCTCGAACACGACCACGCCAACGCGCGACGTCTGGCCGAAGGGTTGGAATCGATCGGGCTCCGCGTCGACCCTGCGCCGCGGACGAACATCGTCCTGTTCCACAGCGACCGGGACACCGAGCTTCTCCGCGCGCTCGAGAGCAGCAACGTTCTCGTCAGCTTGATGCGTCCCGGCACCTTCCGAGCCGTCACCCACATGGACGTGGACAGCGAGGCAATCGACGAAGCCCTCGATCACTGCCGCCAAGCTCTCACCGCGATCTAGACCTACACCACCAACGACCCGCGCAAGGTCGTAACCGCTTGACCGAGAATCTGGACACGGTCGGCCGACGGGCCGCTCATCCGGACCCGCACCTCACCGCCGCGCGCCGACGCCTGGAATCCGTTGAGCTCGAGGCGACCGAGCCGTGAAATCCAGAACGGCGCAAGAATGCAATGCGCGGCCCCAGTCACGGGGTCCTCGTCGATTCCGAGCCCCGGGGCAAAGACCCGTGACACGAAATCGTGGCCGTTGTCGCCGACACTCGTGACGATCACCCCCTCCTCGCCCAACGGTCCAAGCTGGGCCAGGTCGGGGGAAAGCGCGCGTACCCGCTCGGCCGACTCCACCTCGACCAAGTGAAACCCCGAAGCCTTTACATGCAGTCGAGGCGTGCACCCAAGCGCCGCGGCCAAGGCAGGCGGCAACTCCGCCTCAGTGGCCGACCTGGCCGGAAAATCCAACCGGATCCACCCGTCGTCACGCTCGGCACGCAACTGCCCGCTCAGAGTCTCGAAGACGATCGGGCCATCGGCGACGCCCTCCTCCCAAATCGCGTGGGCGCTGGCGAGAGTCGCGTGTCCGCAGAGCGGCACTTCGACCGTCGGCGTGAACCAACGCAACCCGAACGTCCCATGCCGAGGGGTCAGAAAGGCGGTTTCAGACAAGTTCATCTCTGCCGCGACCGCACTCAACCACGAATCGTCACGCGGAGCGTCGAGAAAGCACACAGCCGCCGGATTTCCACGGAACGGTTCCGCGGCAAAGGCGTCGACCTGCAACAGCCGTAGCCCATCCCCCACCGACTTCCCACCGTCGTTCATCGCTTCCTCCAATCGTGCCTTTGCTTCGTCGGCGCACGGCCAGTATCATCCCCCTCTGACGCGCGCCCCGCGCTCGTTGATCGGGATGTTCAAACGCGCACTTTGCGCGCGTCCATCGCGATGTTCAAGCGCACATCCACGCGCGTGTAAATGAAACCTCGAGACCGGAGAGCCGCCAATGTCGATGCCTGACCCCGACCCCAAAACCATGGACCGGATGCGCAAGTTCGTCGCCAGCTACTGCGCCAAATCGGGCACGACCACTCACCCCGGCGAGG
>JAJDDR010000419.1 GCA_029260255.1 Phycisphaerae bacterium | reverse complement strand
GAGGTGACCGGTGGCGCGTCCGAGTTGGTCAAGGTGAAGGTGCGCGACAAGGAATACACGCCGCCCGAGATCAGCGCCATGATCCTTCAGGATCTGAAGAAAACCGCGGAGGACTACCTCGGGGAGAAGGTCGAGCGCGCGGTCATCACGGTGCCGGCGTACTTCAACGACTCTCAGCGCAAAGCCACGAAGGACGCCGGCGAGATTGCCGGGTTGAAGGTCGAGCGTATCATCAACGAGCCCACGGCGGCGGCGCTGGCGTATGGGATCGAGGGCAAGAAATCGCAGCACATCGCGGTGTTCGACCTCGGCGGCGGGACGTTCGACATTTCGATTCTGGATATCGATGACGAAGGCGTCTACGAGGTGCTGGCGAGCAACGGCGACGGGCACCTCGGCGGCGACGACTACGACAAGGAGTTGATCGACTTCGTGGCCGAGGACTTCCGCAAAAAGGAAGGGATCGACCTACGCAAGGATCCGATGGCGCTGCAGCGGCTGAAGGAGGCCAGCGAGAAGGCCAAGTGCGAGCTTTCGACGACAATCGAAACGACCATAAACCTGCCGTTCATCACGGCCGATCAGAGCGGTCCCAAGCACATGCAGATGGCGGTGACGCGGAGCAAGTTCGAGCAGATCACTTCGGGACTGACGGAGCGGTGCCGTGGTCCGGTGATGGCCGCGATGAAAGACGCCCAGAAGAAGCAGAAGACGTTCAGCGGCAAGGTTGACGCCGTTCTGCTGGTGGGTGGATCGACGCGCATCCCGGCGGTTCAGGCGCTGGTCAAGGACATTTTCGCGATCGAGCCCAACAAGAGCATCAACCCGGACGAAGTGGTCGCTGCCGGCGCCGCGATCCAGGGCGCGGTGCTGAGCGGGGGCAAGACGGACGTGGTCCTGCTGGATGTCACCCCCCTGACACTCGGCGTGGAGACGCTGGGTGGCGTGATGACCAGGCTCATCGAGCGCAATGCGACGATTCCGACGAACAAGACGGAGACGTTCAGCACCGCGGCGGACAATCAGCCGGAAGTGACGATCCACGTCATGCAGGGCGAGCGCGAGATGGCGGCGGCCAACCGCTCGCTGGGCCGGTTCAATCTGACGGGGATCGCCCCGGCGCCGCGCGGCATGCCGCAGATCGAGGTAATTTTCGACATCGACGCGAACGGGATACTCAACGTCACGGCGCGCGACAAGGCAACCGGCAAGGAAAACAAGATCGAGATCAAGGACTCCAGCGGGTTGGACGAGGCGGAAATCGATCGGATGAAGTCCGAGGCCGAGGCGAACGTCGAGGAGGATCGCAAGACGCGAGCGATGGTCGAGGCCCGCAACCGTGCGGACCACATGGGCTACGAGACCGAGAAGATGCTCAAGGAACACGGCGGGAAAGTGTCGGCCGAGGAGCGCGGCAGGGTGGAGTCGGCGGTGTCCAACCTGCGTGAGGTGGCCAAGGGCGACGACGCCGACGCGATTCAGAAGGCGATCGACAGCCTGATGGAAGCGTCTCAGGCGATCGGCAAGACGATCTACGAGGAATCGGCCAAGGCGGCTGAAGCGGCGGCGCAGTCGGGTGCGGCTCAACCGGATTCGGGCGGTGACAGTCCCCCCGACGACGCTATCGACGCGGAGTACGAGGTCAAAGACGCCAAGTAGGTTTTCGCGTAGAATCAAACGAGACGACGCCCGGTCGGCTACATGTGGTCGATCGGGCGTTTTAGTAGATGACGCTGGGCGGGTTGAAGGGTGAACAGTTGCCATACGCGGTGATCTCGGCTTTTGTAGTCTTTGTGACGGTCGTGTCGGGGTGTGGTCCGACTCGGGCGTGGCAGTACGACTACGACGCGGCGGTGCGGCAGGCACGCAGCCGCCAGCGCGATCTGCTTATTCTGTACAAGGACCCCCTCGACGCGGAATCGGGAATCGTGCGCGACACGCTTCAGTCGGCAGCGGCGCGCGTGGAGGCGGACGGCAAGGTCTGGTGCATGCTGGTTCCGTTTCACGCCCCGAGCCGGCGGTTCATGGCGCAGTACGGGGTGTTCGAGGCGCCGGCGATCGTGGTGGTGCATCCGGACAGCACGTACCACGCGCTTTCCGGCGTACCCACCGAGGACGACGTGGTCGTGTTCCTGAAAGCGGCGAAGGGCCCGGGCAAGGCGCCGACCATCAATCCGCAAGTGCCACACCGTGCCACTTTCTCGCACTTCAACATCTACGAACGCGCCCAGAGCACGGCACGGAACCAGAATCGCCGGCTGCTGATTGTCTACAAGTGGTGGTTGGACGGACGGTCGAGCACGCTGATTCAGCGCCTGTCGAGGCCCCACGTCGCGGTCCAGTTGGCGGAGACGGTCAAGTGCCTTCTGGATTGGGACCACATCGCCAATCGGGGGCACGTCGCCAAGTACGGCGTTCGGGATTTTCCGGCGCTGATCCTCGTCGAGCCGGACGGGGCGTATCGCGTCCTGCGCGGGCTGAGAACGGCCGACGAGATCATTCGCTTCATTCTCGCCGGGCGGCAGTCACGCGAGTTCGAGCCGGCGCCCACCGGCGGGTGACCTTCAGTCGAATCATGCCCACGCGAGCGTGGGCATGCCACCCGAAACTGGTTACCTCCGTGGCGCTCGCCCAGCCCCGTCGCGGGCGTGTGGAATGGGGAGAAACCTGGTACAATCCGACCGGCTGGCAGGGGCAGGCGCATGGGGTCCTCGACACGGACCCTGCGGGAGGTTTTTGGTGATCAGGCACGACGTAGACGAGGTTAAAGAGAGTCCGTTTCTTCCCGTGGAGCAGGCGTTTGCGGATCTGCGGGCGGGCAAGATGATCATTCTCGTGGACGACGAAGACCGTGAGAATGAGGGTGATCTGGTGATGGCCGCGCAATTCGTGACGCCGGAGTCGGTCAACTTCATGGTGCGGAAGGCACGCGGGGTGTTGTGTACGTCGCTGAGCCGAGAGCGGTGCGAACGTCTGAACCTCCCGCATCAGGCGAACGTGAACACGACGCGGTTCGGGACGGCGTTCACCGTGACGGTCGACGCGCATCCGCAGTTCGGCGTTACGACGGGGGTATCCGCGGCGGATCGGGCCAAGACCATCGAGGTGCTGGTTGCGGAGGATTCGCGACCGAGCGATCTGAGCAGACCAGGGCACGTGAATCCGCTGATGGCGAAAGACGGCGGCGTCTTGGTGCGAGCGGGTCAGACGGAAGGCTCGCACGACCTCTGCAAGCTAGCGGGGTTGAAGCCCGCGGCGGTCCTCATCGAGATCATGAACGACGACGGCACGATGGCTCGTGTGCCGGAGTTGACGCGGTTCGCCGCGGAGCACGGGCTGAACATGTACACGGTGGCATCGGTCATCGAACACCGCATGCAGAGAGAAGCGTTCCTGCGACGCGGTGAGACGATCAAGCTCCCGACACGCTATGGGAACTTCACGCTTACGGAGTATCACTCGCCGGTGGACCCGGAGCCGCACCTGGCGATCTACTGCGGCGACATCGGTCGGCGCGACGACGCGGGCAATGCGGTACCGGTTGATCGCCCCGTGCTTGTTCGCGTGGAGTCCGAGTGCATGACGGGGCACGTGTTCGCGTCGGCCCGGTGCGATTGCGGTCAGCAGTTGGCGCACGCCATGGAGCGTGTACAGCGCGAGGGCGAGGGAGCGGTTATCTACCTTCGTCAGGAGGGTCGCGGCATCGGGCTGCACAACAAGATCCGCGCGTACAAGCTTCAGGACGAGGGCCTGGACACGGTCGAGGCCAACGAACAACTGGGGCTTCCCGTCGATCGGCGGGATTACGGGGTGGGCGCACAGATCTGCCGCGACTTGGGATTGCATCGCATCCGAGTGCTGACCAACAATCCGAAAAAGGTCAACCGCTTGCGGGTCTACGGGATCGAGATCGTCGAGCAGTTGCCGGTGTCGATCGCTCCGAACGAGCACAACGTTCACTATCTTCGCACGAAGAAAGAGAAGCTCGGGCACCAGCTCGAATACCTGTAGCGCGCGGCCGAGCGCCATCTGCGAAGGGGGGCGGCGCATGGAGCCGGCGGTAGCGCGAATCATCGATGCGAATGCCAATCGGGCGCGGGAGGCGTTGCGGGTCGTCGAGGAATTCGTGCGGTTCGAGTTGGACGATGCGTGGCTGTCGTCGGCGCTGAAGTCGTTGCGGCATGATCTGGCGAGCGCGCTGGGCTGCGACGCACTGGGTGGAGTGATTCGCTGCCGCAACATTGTCTCGGACGTCGGACGCACGGTTCGGACGGCGTCGGAGTACGACCGTGCGGACTCGCGCGAAGTTGTTACCGCGGCGATGAAGCGCTTGACGGAGGCGTTGCGCTCGCTCGAAGAGTACGCCAAGACCGTCGACGCCAATTGCGCTCACGCCATCGAGTGGTTGCGGTATCGAGCGTATGAGGTCGAACGGTCCGTCGCAATTCGGATTGACGCGCGCGACTGGTTCCGCGATCGCCGGCTGTACGTGCTGATCACCGAGTCGCTGTGCTCGGGCGATTGGCTCGCGACGGCTCGGAGCGTCATCGACGGAGGTGCTGACTGCTTGCAACTTCGCGAAAAATCGCTGCCGGATCGCGTTCTGTTGGAGCGAACGCGCGCGTTGGCGACGGTGTGTCGCGAGTCCGGGGTGCTGCTGTTCGTGAACGACAGGCCCGACATCGCGCGGTTGGGCGGGGCGGACGGTGTGCATGTCGGGCGGGACGATCTGAGTGTGGCCGAAGCGCGTCGGATCGTGGGCCCGCGTCTGATCGTGGGTTGTTCGACGCACTCACTCGCCGAAGCACGGGCGGCGATGGCCGACGCGCCGGACTACATCGCGGTCGGTCCGATGTTCGCGTCCGAAACCAAGCCGCGGGAGGACATTCCCGGTCCTGCGCTTCTGGCTGCCGTGTGTGCGGAAACGTCCCTACCGATCGTGCCGATCGGCGGGATCAACCATGGGACGTTCGACGCGGTAATGCAGGCCGGGGCGCGGTGTGTGTGCGTCTGCTCCGCGGTGATTAGTCAGCCGGACGCGGCAGCGGCGGCGCGTGAGTTGAAGCGGCGCGTCTGCGCTGCGCGCGCTCCGGTGGCGTGAGCGACAGGCCGCTTCCTGACGGGCGCGGTTCTGAGGGCGCGTGACACTTTAGGCGGGTGCCACTGGCAGCTTGCCTGCCAGTGTGTGTGCCCTGTGCGCCCGCCTGCGCGACCACACGGGCGGACAAGCCGCCCGTGGCACCCGGCATCGAATACCGCCGGAAGTGTCACGGACCCGTTCTGAGGGGGCGTGACACTTGACGCATCCGCGATCGGCGGCATGCTGTCTGGGTTGGCGGTGTGCCATGCCGGCACGCAGGTGACTCACGGATCTCTCAGAAGGCGGGACATGGGCGGAATGGACGCGGAAGTTGCGGCGTCGGTAGTCGACGAAGAGCGCGAGGCGGCGACTGGCGGCGGTGTGCGTTGGTGGGTGGCCGTCGGCGCGGGGGTGGTGATTTCCGTGCCGCTGGGCTGGTTGCTGTCGTACGGGGCGTCGCTCCCGTTCATGCTGGGGCTGTTCTTTTTTGCGCTGTTCGGTCTCGTCGTGGGGGCGGTGGTATTCCGGGTCGGTGTCGCGGCTCGCCCGATCCCGACGACGCACATCAAAGTCGGCACCGCGGTGGTGATCATCGCCTGTTGGGGTCTGTCTCTGGGCAAGGAGGTCAACGACTTTCCGTTGGACATGGCGGACTATGTGATCCGCGCGGTTCAGCTCCTGCCGGACGGCATGACTTCGGACGACCTCCAGAAAGACGTCGTCGAATTCGTCGGGCGGACGCTGCGCGAGCGCTACGGCGGGGACGGTGTTCTTGCGTATTCGCGGTGGGCGCTCACCAGCAGCCGGATGGAGTACAACGTCGCGACGATGACGAACCCGATCATCCTGTCGCCGGCGCAGCATCGCTGGTGGTGGGGGTTCCGAGTGCTGTCTTGTGCCGCGTTGTTGACGTTCGGAATCTACTCGCAAACATCGCTGCTGGCGGACGCGTCTGATCCGCAGCGTGCGGCGCGCTTACCGGCGGTGGAATGAGTCACGAAACACCTCAACGAACTGCGGTATCCTGTATCATCGAGCGCCCCAACGCGGAGGTGCTCATCTGCCGGTCGGCGAACGCTTCCGCGGGCGAGCGGGCGTGGGAATTCCCCACTGGATTGAAGGCATCGGAGGAGTCGCCGGAAGCGGCGATCCGCCGAGTCTGCAAGAAGCGTGTCGGCCTGGCGATCAGCATCCACACCGGGCAGCCTCCGTTCGTCGCGGACTACGAGGGGAAGCTGGCGACCTACCGGTTCTTCCTGGCGGTCGCCGATGCCGGCAAAACCGACGTGACCGACTACGCCGAGGTGCGGTGGGTCAAGAAGGGGCAACTCTGCGAGTATGACTTCGACAAGGCGGTGGCACCGGTGGTCGCGTGGTTTACGGAGTAATCCGCGAATCGCCTACTCCCACTCGATGGTTGCGGGGGGCTTACTGGAGATGTCGTAGACGACGCGGTTCACGCCGCGGACTTCGTTCATGATGCGCGCCGAGATGCGACCGAGAAGCTCGTGGTCGACGTGGACCCAATCGGCGGTCATGAAGTCGGTGCTCTCGACGAAACGCAAAGCGACGACGTACTGATCGTCGTAGCTTCG
The DNA here is from genome assembly GCA_029260255.1 of Phycisphaerae bacterium. Classification (GTDB taxonomy): domain Bacteria; phylum Planctomycetota; class Phycisphaerae; order UBA1845; family UBA1845; genus OFTM285. Next base: position 5,233 of record JAJDDR010000419.1, on the reverse strand, counting down.
ATAATCACCCATGACGCCTACGGACTGCACGGGCAGGAGAACGGCCAGCGCCTGGGCGATTTTGGGATACCACCCAGCGGCGACGATCTCGTCGATCATGATCTTGTCGGCGTGCCGGAGGATCTCCAGTTTCTCGCAGGTGACGGACCCGATGATGCGCACGGCGAGCCCGGGACCCGGGAAAGGGTGTCGCCAGGCCATGTCGTGGGGCAGGCCGAGCTGCTCGCCGAGATTGCGGACCTCGTCCTTGAACAATTCGCGGAGGGGTTCGATCAACTCGAAGCCGAGTTCCTCCGGCAGCCCGCCGACGTTGTGGTGCAGTTTGATGTTGGCGGCGGTCCCCCCGACGCTGTGACCCGATTCGATCACGTCGGGGTAGAGGGTTCCTTGGGCAAGGTACCGGGCGTTGGGAACGCGCTCGGCTTCATCTTTGAAGACTTCGATGAACTCGTGGCCGATGATGGTGCGTTTCTTCTGCGGGTCGGTGACGCCGTCGAGTTTATCGAGGAATCGCCCGGCGGCGCGGGCGATGCGCAGGTCGATCTGAAAATGGTCCTTGAAGGTGGCTTCGACGAGTTCCACCTCGCCGAGTCGCATGAGTCCGTTGTCGACGAAGATGCACACCAGCCGATCACCGACGGCCTGGTGGAGCATCGCCGCGGTAACCGAGCTGTCGACGCCACCGGAGAGTCCGCAGATCACGCGTTCGTCCTTACCGACGCGTTCTCTCAATGAGGCCACCGTGTCGGTGAGCACGTCGCCCAGCCGCCAATCGCCCTTGCAACGACACGTATCGAAGAGGAAGCTGCGAATGATGAGGCTGCCTTCGGGCGTGTGCGTCACTTCCGGGTGGAACTGCACGCCGGTGAACGGGCGGGTGCGATGCCTGACCGCGGCGTAGGGACAGGACTCGGTGCGGGCGAGTGACACGAAGTCGTCGCTGAGTGTGTTGACAATGTCGCCGTGGCTCATCCACACGCTGGTCGATGGCGAAACGTGCCGGAGAATCGAGACGTGTTCGGTGACGTGGAGCGCCACCCGGCCGTACTCGCGGCTGGCGGTGGACTGCACGTCGCCGCCGAGGATCTGGCAGCCGATGTGCATCCCGTAGCAGATGCCGAGAATCGGCACGCCCATGTCGAAGATCTCGTTCTGACACCGCGGGGCGCCGTCGGCGTAGACGCTCGACGGTCCGCCGGAGAGGATGATACCGGCGATGTTCTGCTCACGCAGTTCTTCGGCGGGGATGTCGGGGCGCGTGATGATGCTGCGAACGTTGTGTTCACGCACGCGGCGGGCGATGAGTTGCGTGTATTGTCCGCCGAAGTTCAGTACCGCGATTGTGTCCGCATCGGCCGCCACAGCTACCACCTCAGTTTCAAGAGAGTCCACAGCAGGTCAAACAGTCGGTCCATTCCGTATCGCCAACCCACGACCAGCACCGCGATCAGGAGCGGCGCGACGAGCGCGTAATAAGTCGTGATGCGCAACCGCACGGCGAACGGCATCGTCTGGGCCAGCCGCACGAGCATGAACCACCACATGAACGCGGCCACACCGGCCAGCAACGACGCCACGGCGTGAAACGCGACCGGCGGAGGGACGAGCGGAACGCCCGAGGCACGCATGGCATCCGCCGCCGGCACCGCCAACGCGATCACCGACGCGTACAGAAGCGGCATGCCCCATGTCGCGCTGTACTGCAGCGCCGCCGTGAGTCGCTCTTCGTGGCGGTGCGAATGTCCGACGAGCCCGCGCGCGCCGAAGTTCATGACCATGGTCAGCGCGTACGCCAGAACCAACCCCGCGATCACCGCGGGAATGACGGCGAGGGCGCTTCGCGTGGGATTCAGCCACACGGCGACGCAGCCGTAGTCGTCGGGCATCATATCGAGAGAGGAGAGGCGAATCCAACCGTCGGTCGCCGGTTCCACTGCGAGCAGGGTGGTGTTGTCGGGCGTGCGGATCACGTGGTGCCAACCCGCGTGCGTCATCTCGAAAAGCGCCGCGGCGGTCGCCAGCGCGAGGATGTGTCGACGGGCGAACGATCGGGAGGCCGGCGATCTCCTCATCAGAGCGAGGTGATTCAGCCGCTCGGTTCCGGCGACGTGGATCCAACGTCGCATATCGCGTCGGGCGCGCCTGTCGCGCTTCGGCGCGAGTGCGAACGGCGTAGTATCCGATGCCGTGACGGAGTACGCCGGGTTTTCAGCTCCGCACCCCGGGCAGTTGCGTTCCGGGACGGGCGGGTACGGGCACCCGCACTCAGGACAATGCGACGGGGCTTCGTTGGGAGGAGACGCCGTCATAGCGTAGGCCGCCGGCCGGAAGAGCGATTTGTTTGCAAGCCGGCGCCTATTCGCCCACTTCCTCTCCGGCTGTCTCGTCCGTGTCCGATACATCCGGCTCGGCGGGGTCGTCGGCGCCGGAAGTCCACACTTCGAGCACATCGATTGGCTCGACCACGCCGCTGCATTTCTCCGCGTCGTACGGTTCGGGCAGCCAGGAGATGCGCGAGCGGCGCTCGATGCCGTCGCTGCACACCATCGAACCTGGGAGATCGACCGCGATGCTCAGAGGCAGCAGTGCCAGGTTCACGACGAACCGGCCGATGCAGTACGGGGCGCACACGTAGTCCTCGAACGCGACGGCGAACCGCCCGTCGTCGCTCCCGGCCATCTCGACCGGGTCTTCAAACCAGAGCGGTCCGTGGGCGACGGTGCCGTCTTGATGTTCGATATGGAGCTCCTCGAACGGGCGCACGCGCCGCTCGCCGGTCGTGTCGGCCTGCCTGGCGCGTTCCATGGATGCGCTGGTGACGGCCGACGCCGCGGGCAGATCGTCGAAGAACATGTTGGGCCATTCATGACATCCACAGGCGCAGAACATCAAGGCCGTTGCGACGGCGCGAGGCGCGAGGCGATTACGACTCGGTTGGGTATTCCATCTCATAATTCGGCGACTCTTTCGTGATCGAAACGTCATGGGGATGCGATTCCACGTGGCCCGCGTGGGTCACACGGCAGAATCTAGCATGATCGCGGAGGGCGTCAATCGTTGCGGCACCGGTGTATCCCATACCGGCCTTGAGTCCACCGACAAGTTGATACACGAAGTCGGATAGCGGTCCGCGATAGGGGACACGCCCTTCGATCCCTTCGGGCACGAGCTTACCGTTTCCGACCTTGTCGGCCTGGGCGTAGCGATCGGCGGAGCCGCGTACCATGGCACCCATCGAGCCCATGCCGCGATACTCCTTGAACCGTCGTCCTTTCCAGGTCACCTGCTCGCCGGGCGACTCTTCCAATCCGGCGAACAGCGAGCCCATCATGACGCACTCGGCGCCGGCGGCGATTGCCTTGGTGATGTCGCCGGACCTTCGAATCCCACCGTCACCGATCACGGGGACGCCGTGGTCCTTGGCGACGGCGTAGACCTCCATGATGGCGGTCAATTGCGGGACGCCGATGCCGGCGACCACACGTGTGGTGCAGATGCTGCCCGGACCGATGCCGACCTTGACCGCGTCGACGCCGGCCTCGATCAGATCGGTCGCTGCCTCGCGTGTGGCGATGTTGCCGGCGACCAGGTCGACTTTGTATCGCGAGCGGATTTCGCGGACCGTGTTGACCACGTTGTCGCTGTGTCCGTGTGCGGTGTCGACCACTATGACGTCGACGTCGTTTTCCAGGAGTGCTTCGACGCGTTCATAGTCGAACACGCCGACGGCCGCTCCGACGCGCAGCCGCCCGCGTTCGTCCTTGCAACTCTGCTGGTGTCCGCGGCTGCGTTCGATGTCACGCATGGTGATCAGCCCGGTGAGGCGCCCTTGAGTGTCGACCAGCAGGAGCTTCTCGACCTTGGCTTTGTTGAGGATGCGGTCGGCCTCTCTCAGCGTGGTGTTCGGTGGAGCGGTCACGAGGTCCTTGCAGGTCATGACCTCGGTATTGGCGTGACCGGCCGACTCGCGGAACTTCAGGTCCCGGCGGGTGATGATGCCTCGGAGCGTGCCGTCTTCTTCCGTGATGGGGATGCCGGAGACGTTCTGCCGTGCCATCAACTCCTGCGTTTCATGGACCGGATCGGACGGGCGGAGGGTGAACGGGTCGATGATGACGCCGCTCTGCGATCGCTTGACCTTGTGGACCTCTCGGCACTGGTCTTCGACGGACAGGTTCTTGTGGATGAACCCGATACCGCCTTCCTGGGCCAGCGCGATCGCCAGCGAAGCCTCGGTGACGGTGTCCATCGGGGCACTGACCAGCGGGATGTTGAGTCGGATGTTGCGGGTCAGTTGCGTCGCGACACTGATCTGATCCGGCGTGATGGACGAACGGCGCGGAACGAGCAGCACGTCATCGAACGTGAGAGCAAGGGGGATCGGATCAACGGGATGGCCGGAGGGTGATACGGGCATCAGTCACTACCTTTCACGCGGTTCACCTGATGCCTCGTAATTACTATCGCGCTTCGCGCCGCGTGTCAAGATCGGCGTCACGGCGGCGCGGCAGCCTCGCCCTCCCATTCCGGTTTTATCGGGTACTCATCGGGTACTCATCGGGTACTCCCAGGGTTTTTATTGCACAACGGATGCGGCCGAATCGAGAGATCATTCACCGGGCACCGCCTCGATAATGCTGGCGGTTGTGCCGGAAACCGCAACAACCCGGCGGGTTTCAAAGCCAACCGATGATAGGAGCGATTTCCACTCGGTCGCGTTTCACTCTCGGCCGCCGGTGGCCACCAGCATATTGAGGTCGCTCATCAACATCTTCTCCACCTCGGAATCACCGGCGCAGATCCTGGTGGGCACCACAGCCTCGATCACCAACAGCCGGCTCGACGGCACCATTGCGCCGTGGCAGTTCAGCAGGATCCGTCTGGCGTCGTCGTCCTCGTAGCCGTGAAGCACGGACTGCAGAACGTAGCCGCTCGCGCCGCACGGAACTTCCTCAAGGAGGTCGGCAGCCACAAACGGACAACGGCTTGACGGCCCGGCAGTTTCGAGCGTTTGCACGGCAAGTTCGCTCGCCTCTTGCCGGTCAACGAGGATGCCGCGCAACTTGGGACGCGCGGTGAGGATCGCCGAGAGGAGTGTGTCCTTCCGGGGAGCGTGCACAGCCGTTTTTTTCGAGGGCGGGCGATTCGGCTTGGGATCAGCGGCGATTAGGCGCGGGCGGCATCCGTAGTCGTGGCGGGGAGCTCGAGTATTTCTCGGTAGTTCCACGGCATC
>JAJDDR010000418.1 GCA_029260255.1 Phycisphaerae bacterium | reverse complement strand
CGGGCGCCCGCATCGAGGCTCTGACGGGCGTATCGCTGCCGTTACCACCAGGAAGCCGGGCAGCGACTCGATGGAGAAGGACCCAATTGCGCATCACAGAGTACAGTTGCGCGTCTCCGTTTGTCAACGCAGACCCGATGTACCCAAACGTGCGACCTCGTGGAGCGAAACAACGTGGTCGTCCTATTGTCCGACAGAGTTGAAGCGACCAGCGGCATGGCGAAGCCCGCGGTCGGGCTTCAGAATCAAGACGGCGCGGCCGCCGCCTCAGGCTCCCGCAGAATCTCCCCCGCCACGCGCAGCCGCGTTTCCATGTCCGGGCGGGATGTCATGTTGTCCGAACTGGCGAGCTACAACACCATCAGGCCGCGCTCATGTTCGACCTGGTGCTGGACCGTCAGGCAGTGTTCCCTATCCCCCTCGGCCACCAGCTCCAGCGCCGCGACAATGTTGCTTTCAAGGGAACATCGTGTTCTCGATACGCGGCCTGATGGAACTGTCGGTGGAATCGAGGCTGCATCAGCAACGAACTCAGCACCAAACTGGGTGCACCGACCGGCGTTTTTGAACCGCTGTGCGGTGCGGAACGGGCGACACCCTGCGGGGGTGGCACGAGGTCACCGGCGTGAGAGCGGCGCGCGCGATCTAGCCGAGTAGACTCCCGCAGCACGCCCAGCACCACGTTTTTCTTCGTCCGCGAGGGCGTCCGCAAGCGGTGATTCTCGATCGCCTCCAGCCGCCCGTCCTTGAGGGGCAATAACAGGATGTCGCCGTCGACGATGGTGTGCCTTAGCGCCATCTTGGACAGCGAATGAAAGTCGTGCTCCCCCGCGGCGTCGCGGCCTTCCGGGTCCTCGCTCCACGCGTCCCACCGGGCATTGATCGCCGCGTTGAGATCATCATCGCCGGTCTGCGGGTCCAGCTTCATGCCGTCCTGCAGCACGTTGTTGATCAGCCGCGTCACCGCCTGGGGCACGATCATGTTGTTGCGATCGAACGCCCGCGCCCGCTCCACCATGTGCAGGTAGTCGCGCTCGTTGCGATAGTGCCAGTCCGCGGCACTGCCACCCGAGCGCACCCCCCGCAGCCGGGCATGAACCGCCCGTCGTGCGCCGCGTCGAAGTCCGCGCGCAGATCGCCGAACGCCTCGGACATCGACACTTGCTTTTCGGGTTTGCGGTACCGCATGAGTAGCTATCAGCCGTCAGTGGTTCAGGGATCCAGGGATCGAGCCCCTCGTTCCCTTGTTCCCTTGTTCCCTCTCCTGCTCATCCCCTCATGTTCCTCAAACTCACGTGCGTCACGCCCGTTCCGCCGGCCGCCACGCCGGCGTTCGCGGCGATGAAGTGATTCGCCCGCCGCTCCATGTCGGCAAGCTCCTTGAGGCTGAACTCCATCCGATCGCCGTCTTCTTCGATCATGGTGATCCCGCGCAGCCGCATCGCCACCAGCACGGTCTTGAAGGCCCTCGCCTTGGCCACGCTCGCGTCCTCCTCGTACCCGCAGTTGCCGAGGTAGGCGTTGGTGATGTCGGTTTCGTTCGGCGTCGAGTCGATGGTCGCCATGGCGGAACCCTCAGTAGCGTCCGGCCCTCGTGCCGGACGAGCTATCAGCCTTCAGCCTTCAGCCAGTGTGGCACCGGTTTCCAACCGGTGAACGGTTTTCGACTTTCGACTTTCAGTTTTCGTTCCGCAAGCACTTCCGGCGTTTCCGGCGCCGGATTCTCCGGATTCTCCAGAAGGCCGGGGGATGTGAACCACAGAGGTCACAGAGAGCACAGAGGGGGAGCGAGGAGGGGCAGCCGTCCGCCGCCAGCCCGTGTGGCACCGGTTTCCAACCGGTGATTCAGGCGATATGCTCCGAAACGCAGCCAAAGGAGTCAGCATGGCCACACGAGAGCAGTGCGAAGCGGCGGCGAGGAAGCGATTGAAAACCATGGTGGACGTAATCGCGTTCACAGATGAATGGGGTGGTGGGCACGTGCCCGCGCGGGACGCGGGTGATGATCCCGTTGAAATGAATATCAACCGGATACTGAACGACGCCGTGAGAAATGACCTTCTGGATCAACTCGGCACGGCGCTCGGGCTGGCCACGGACGCCGAGCAACAGAGGGTGGCCAACGAGACCGCCGCCGAGGCGGCCCGCGATTCCGCCGAGTCCGCCAAGGAGGCAAACAAGATCGCCAAGGCTGCTCATAAATGGTCGTGGTTCGCACTGGCGTTGGCCTCAGCATCATTGCTCTGGCAGGTTCAAGACGGCTGTGGCTTGATTGGAGGATGACTCGGCGCAAGCCCTGCCCCGCGTGCAACCCGTGACGCTGATCCCCGATTCCGGAGTTTGAACCACCGAGATCGCAGAGAACGCAGAGAGGAGCGGAGGGGCACTATGCGAATACGGCTCTGCGGTCGGTGCGATCTCAGAAATCGGGTCTCTCGTGGAGGGATTCGATTCACACGTGGTCATCAGCAGCCGCTGCACTCACTGCGGGAGCGTGTTGCTGTTGTAGTGTGGCCCCGAACTCGGGGTTCTGACCCGCAAGGTAGTTGTGCAGCCGCTGCTGTTCTCGCTCAAGGTCGGCACGAGCAACGTTTTGGGCAACCTCAAGCCGCTCTAGCAAGACGCGATCTGCTGGTCGGGCGCGCTTCAATGACCGCACGAGTGAGAGTATTTCTCCGATCTTGTCGTCCGCCGTCCGCGCCGTGTCGGCAATCGATTCCCGGTCGGGAATCTCGATTGCGTTCAACTTTGCTTCCATTTCCGGCCACACTCGATCGAACTGGTCGGACAATTGGTTCTCTGGAACAGGATCATCGCTGCAGCACACGTTGAGCGCCTTCAGTAGCTTCAGCACATCGTCACGCTCGTCGCTCGTTGCTTGGAACATACCAAGAGGCTGCTCAACATCGGACTTGCCAACGCGGTGGAGGAACGGGCAAACCCGCGTGTCGTCGTCCATCGACTTGGCCAACGCCCCAGCTTCAAACAGCAGCCACGGCCTCTTGAGGTTGTCGGGTGTAATGCAGAGGATCCCCACCTTGGACCCCTCCAGTTGCTTGGCAATCGCCGGGCTCCATCGTTCCCCTTTGAGGATGTCCTCTTCAGACATCCACGGGTCCAGCGCCTGAATGAACTGCGGCAAATACTCGCGCAGCACGAGCGCCACCTGCTTACTGTGCGGCCCAGCCCAACTGATAAACACTTTGGTTTTCATGGCGAACCATGATACTCGAAATGCTGGGCCCCCGCAAAACCCCTGCCCCCTCTGCGTTCTCCGCGATCTCTGTGGTTCAATCGCACCTCCGTGCCTCCGCGCCTTCGTCCCTGCTTCTCTCCGCTTTCTCTTGCCCCCACCCGCCCGGCCGGTCACGATAGGGGGATCATGTTCAATGGAGACGACCGCAAACTGCGAACCGCCCGCAACTTGGTGCTGATCGTGATCGTCACCGCGACGTGGCTCGCCGGACTCGCCTGGATCCGAGCGCGGTTCTCCCCGCCGCCGATCGCCGTCCACCCGTCAGCCGCGGACACCTACGTCGCCTCGAAGGCCACCGACGTGTTCCACCGCGGCACGTGCGGCCACGTGTCACGAATCAGCGCGGAGGACGTCCTGGCCTACGGCACCCGCGCCCCCGCCGCCCAAGGCCGCAAGCCCTGCCCCGCCTGCAACCCGTAACCCGGATCACCGCTCTCGAAGGGGGAAGTATCGAGAACATGGGCCGCCAAAGCCCGACCCTCTTTGCTTCTATCGGCCGAAAGCCACGGGCATTACTTGCGAAGCAGCACTCGGAAACACGGGCATGGCGCCGATTCGACGAATATCCTCCGCCTCCTGAAGCTGCTTGAGTGCCCTCTCCTCTGCATCAGGCGGCATCGGGTCGTCCGTTGCGTACTTCTTAAGCTCGGTCGATAGCTTTACGAACGTAGTTGGCAGCTCACTCGTCCGTTGCTCAGCAAACGGCGGAGCAAAGAAACCTCGGATGCGACTCCACCACGTCTCGTCACGGGTCGGGTTGACTATGTCAAGCTTGTCTAGAAGATGCTCCTGGCGAAGTCCCTCTGCAAGTAGTCGCCTCATGAAAACATCGGTTTCTGGAAAACTGTAGCCCGCGATCACGATCCGCCGTGCATTGCGAAACGCGTGCACTGCGTGCCTCCATTGTGCGCAAATGAGTGGTTTCAATGAGGCCTTTCCTAATGTCGGCGGAATGATCACCGGCATTCGCGTAGCTGCCGCCCCAGGTTTCGCATGGACCTTGCATGATTCACTTTGGCATTTGAGGAAACAACGGACGGCATTGCCATCATCTCTCGTCATGTCCCAAGTGATCCCACCTCGGGGACCATCAAACCAGTTCACGGACCCGTGTAACTTCACAACTTCGATCGCCTGGTGTTCTTGCGTGGGAGTCCACTGCTTTGGATACCGCATCACGTGATCGCCCGCCACCGTCGCTTCACCTGGGTAAGCCACGGTCAGCCCGCGACGCAACAACTCCGCCTCCAGGTATACGTCATAGTTGGTGGTCACGATGACAGGCCGTGGGCCTCTGCGGTGCACACCCCACCGGCGAACGGCAGATCGCAAGTAGTCGGTGAAGTTGCCATAACCAAGGTCCGATTCGTCGATTCGCGGCTGTCTGTAGACATCCCAGATTACGAGAGCGATTTCGTTCGCGATACGTCTGCCGCCGGGGTTGCCAATGATCGCACTTAAGTGGGCCTGAGTGTACAGGTCTTCGATATTCTCCCACTCGCTGGAGAATGTGCTCGATATTCGCTTACACTCATCGCGGAATGAGAACAGCGTGTCGTACGCACTCTTGAGAGTGACATCTGTTGGCATTCGGCCCCGCACAAACTTCATAAAGCCGTTCATGAGCGGCGCGCCACACCTAACTGAGCAGCCCGCTCCAAGCACGTACACAATTGTGCCCGTCGAGGCATCCTTCAGAGGTCCGTGTTCATCCATCCTCTACTACTCCGACGCCATTCCGTGCATCCTACGTTCGCATTGATCGTCCTTCGGAAAGGCCACGAACCATGATACCGAGAATGCAGCGCCCTCGCAAAACCCGCCCCATCTGTGATCTCCGTGCTCCCTGTGGTTCCAAACGGCTGACCGCTGACGGCTGACAGCTTCCCCGCTAAGCCACATCCGTTACCGACGTCTTGATCCCAAACCCCCCATGCAGCAGCACCTGCGGCGCCGTCGGCGCCCTGATATCCAGCAGCCGCCACAGCAGATTCTCCGCCGCGACCGCCGACTGCACCGCCGTCACCGCCACGCCGGCGATCTTATTACTCGTTCCGCTCCGCGTGATCGCGCCGTCCTCGACGTCGAACACCCCGTTGCCGTTGACGTCCAGCACCACGAAGCGCAGCAGCATGGGCGCAGACAGATCGACTGCCACGTTGTTGGCGTCCAGCACGGTCAGCGAGAACGTCTTGGCCTCACCCTGGAACATCTCCAGCGCGACGGGGCTCCCGGTGCGGTTGCCCGGCGCGTGATCGCTCACCAGGGGCCCCAGCAAAATCGTGGCGCCGCTGCCCGCTCCCTGGGCCAGCTTGGCCACCGATCCGGCGACGGGGGTCTCCGCGTGTGGTTCCGACGCGTCGTGTTGATCGAGCGTGACCTTACGAGTTGGGGGGTGGCTCCTCCTTCGACTGCTCCTCCGCGACCCATGCCTCCCAGGCCTTGCGTGCCTTGCGGAATTCCTCGTAGTCTCCTCCCAGGCCCAGCGCGACGCAGATGAGCCGCAGCAACTCGCGATCGCTCGTGACATGCCTGGCTGACACGCCCACATACTTGGCCAGGCGTGCGAGATGGTCGCGCGTGCAAAGATGTCCATCGGCCAGGTTCCCCGGCACCTTGGCGGCATCCCACATTCCTTCGAACTCAGTCGTCAGCCAATTGTAGATGTGCGGCCTGTCGGCGCCCTCGAACAAATGGAAGGGCGCGTCCTCGCCGCCATCAAACCAGCGATAGCATGCCACAGACGCGCGCTCGCCCGAGATCAGCATGCGATACTGCGGCGGCGTGACCATGATCCTCAAGTCGAAGTCGCTGACGTGCGCAACCGGCGATCTGGTCCACTGAAACCGAGCCCAGGCGAGTATTGTTCGGACGATGGGTTTCGCGTAGTTCTTCCGGTAGAGTCCGGAGATGCGCCGCGCCCGCGTGCGAACGAATTCTGACGTCGGATCGGCGAGCAGGACGCGCAGCCTCCGATCCGTCCGATCCCCTACGGGCACTTCGCGCACGGTCGGATTCTCGCTCACGCCCAGCAACTCATAGATGCGAGCCTCGGCGTCGCCGATCTCCCGCGTGACCGGGCTGAGGCTGATCGCCGCGCAGCGGATCTCCCCGGGATCGTGGAACAGAATCCCCTCGACAATCGCCTTGTTGTCCGGTTGGCCGAAGGAGATCACACACAACGGACGCAAGTGGGTCGAGCACTCCATCCGGATACAGAAACGCTACAAAGATGATCGTTCCGGAGACTGGAAGACGACCACCTACTTCCGGCCGGATGACATGCCCAAGCTCGCGCTCGTGGCCAACAAGATCTACGAGCGGGTCCTCTTACGGGAGATGCGTGCCGGTGATCAGGACGGCAACGAACAATAAGCCCCGAAGCTCGTCACTCTTTGGGATGGGACACATCGACGACCCGTTGGCCCGGCACTGTGCGTTAACGGTCAATCAGCCGTCAGCACCGAGCCAACTGCGTACCTTCGAGACACACCGCAAGAACCGGAACGTCAGCACCCTGTCAGCCAGGAGCAACCGGC
>JAJDDR010000417.1 GCA_029260255.1 Phycisphaerae bacterium | reverse complement strand
TCATCAAACCGCACTACGAGGCACCGCGCGAGGCGCTGCGCGGCGGCGTGCTCCCGGACGACATCGTGGCGCCCACCGTCGCGGCCGTAGTCGACCGATTGCGTGAACTGAGCATCGACGTCGTTGATACCGTGGACAGCCCCGTGCGCGGCGACGCGGGCAACCGCGAGATTCTCGCCCTGATCCGCCCGGGATGACTGCTCGCCCGATCCACCGCGGCGAAACCGCTACTCCAACTCCGGAAACCGCAGGCACTTCTCGAGCCGCGTGCGGTCGTCGTCGGGCACGCCGAAGAACGCGTCTCGGTAGCTGCCGAGTTCCTCGGTCGGCACTAACTCGTATTCCACTGTTTCGACAAACTCGTCAACCTGAGACGGCATGCACCGGCACAGCAGGGTCGACACCGATTGGTCCCCGGCGCGCAAGTACACGAACGGCCCCATGGGCACGGGCCCGTCGTCCAGGATACGGGGCACGATGACCCCGCCCCCGCAATACACCGGGTGGGCGCTCTCGATCGAGTACTTCCGACCGGGCATCGGCGGACCGAATTCGTTGAACGCCGTGTCCTCCATCCAGCGCGACACGTAGACATGCCCGCCCGCTTCCCAGACCAGCGGAAACCCGTCGGCGTCCAGCGTCATCCGCACGCCCCTCGTCGATCCGGGGAGGCACGATGGGTATGAAACGGGCCGCGCGTAGAACCACACAAACGTGAGTTGCTCGTGCCGATGCCCGCGCAGAAACGCGGTCGATACCCCGTAGTACACCGTGGGAGCATTGACATCGGCGACGTCCGTAGTTCCGGGTTTGAGCGGTCCGAATCGAACCCCGCGCGGGGCGGTGTCGCCCGTAACCTGCTGCACGATCAGCGGCGCCATTTGAAGCTCAAAAGGCAAACCCTCGCGCTGACGCGGCTTGTAGAACACGGCGCGGGCGAACTGTTCATGCACGCCATCGTAGACGTCGGCATGCTCAAGAGCAGGAGCAGCACCGTTCGCTTCGGGCTCGCGCGTGGCTGCGGCGTCCTTCGCGATGCCCGTTGGACGATCCGGAGTCGCGCAGCCACCGACCAGCAGTGCGCCCAATGCGAGCACAAAGAGACCTACGCGAATACCGAGCATACCGGTCCGCCGTTTCTGCGGTTTCACAACTGCCCGAGCCGCGGGCTTCGACCCGCGCGGACGTCCGCGCGGGTTGAAACCCGCGGCTCGGGGAAACCCATAGCAGCACCTGCTACGAAACGCTACTCGCTACTTCCGCGTGTAGACGATCTCCATGCTGAGGAACATCTTGCCGGTCATGTCGGAGAACCACCACTCGAAGGTGTGCTTGTCGTTGTTGATGACACGGATGATCTCCTTGACGGGCACGTCCTTGCGACCGGTCATGCAGTCATCCATCTTGCCGGTGAAGGTGATGACCTTGCCGGATTTGTCACACGTTCCCTCGCTGTAGAGGATGGTGGTGTTCATGTTGTCCACCCACGTGCTGAGGTACTTTTGTTTCGTATTGTCGTAGCCGGTGATGCCCATGCCCTGGAACTTCATGCCCATGAACTCATCGCCGTCGATGTCCTGGACGATGTACCGTCCGTCCATGATCGGAGCCACCTTGGCGACGCCGCCGGTCTCGGCCCAGGGATCATCCGGCCCCATCCGCCACTTGTTGGTGTACGTCCACGAGCCGACAAACTGCGCGAGATGCTGGTGATGCTCTCCGGGCGTCATGGACTGCATCCACTTGGCCATCATCTCGGGGTCCATCCCGCCCGCTCCCTGATCCTGACCGGCTTGGTCGTGACCCGCATGATCGTGGCCGGCGTGCGCATCGTGATCTTGCGCTTTCTTCTTGGTCTCCTGCGTGGTTTTCTTGTCCTTGGCGACGGCCGACTGCATCGCCAGCATCGTACCACCCGCAAACACACACATTCCCAACAGCAATCGAACGTTCATCTTCCTTTTCCTTTCGAGAGAAACCAACCCGAACACATGAACACACCCCAACCCGCGTCGTAACTCGGCGCAGGTTCCGACCGCACTGCTGAGAAGGAAGTTCGGGAGGCGCGGCGGATTCGCCGGACCGCTAGTGCCCGTCGCAGCCGCCGAAGCAGTCCCCGTCAGCTCGCTTCAGATCAGTCTACCGATCGCCGCAACCGCCGACAAGGCGACCGTGTAAAACGTTGTCTATCAGCCCTCGGCGCGCTGCACATTCAGCCCCTGCTTGTTTGCGAAACGTCCGGTGTCGGCGCGCTGGGCGACCTTGCCCAGCAGGTTGCACATCACCTTGCTCCAGCGCGGATCGTCAACGTGCCGCCCCTGGCTCTCGTAGAACGCGGCGATGATCCCGTCGTACGCGTCGATCGACCGCTTGAGATCGTCGTCGTCACGATACCGCTCGCGATGCCAGACGGCATCCAGCGGTAGGCGCGGTTTCGGCTCGTGAACCTCCGCCGGCCAGCCCAGGCACAACCCAGCCACCGGGACGACGTGCCGCGGCAATCCCAACGCCTCGCCGACTTCAAACGGTTGATTCCGCAACGCGCCGATCATGCAGATCCCCAGCCCCACGGACTCGGCCGCCACGGCCACGTTCTCCATCACCAGAGCGGTGTCGACCAACGCGGTGACGAAAGCCTCGGTGTTGCCCAGCTCATCACACGTGACGTCGTGCATCTGCGCGCACAACTCGAGGCGATGCATATCGGCGCAAAACGCGAGGAACGCGGCCGACGCGTGGATCTGCGCCTGATCGGAGCAAAGCTCGGCGACGCGCTTCCTGTGCTCGGGAACGGTGATGGAGATCACGGTGCAAGCCTGCATGTTGCTCGAGGTCGAATCGCGCGTGCCGGCTTCGATGAGCGTCTCCAATAGGTCGTGACCAATCGGCTCGTCGCGGAAGCGTCGAACCGATACGTGCGCCTCCATGACCTCGATGGTCGAGCGATGATGGTTGTTGTCTGTCATGGTGTTCTGTCAATCCTCGTATGTGTTGATCGCTCCCCGCGGCATGTGACCATTGATTGTGGCATGCCAAGCGTAGGGCGGGTTCCACCCGCCGTCTTCCTCGGTTGCGGCGGGTAGAACCCGCCCAACCGCACGGCCCAGACCAACCATGCCACAGAGAATGGTCACACCCCACCCCCCGACAA
>JAJDDR010000416.1 GCA_029260255.1 Phycisphaerae bacterium | reverse complement strand
ACCGAGCGACTTAAAGGCGCTGCCCATCCGCAGCACCTTCGCGAGCTCACCCGGACGCAGCGAACCCGGATCGGGCGCCGGCGAGTCAATCACCGACTTCACGAAGTGCGACAGCTTCGACATCGCCAGCCCGAACTCCGGGTATATCTCCGCGTCCTTCGCGCTGAACCGCGCGATCTCCCGCCGCGTCTCGTGCGGGTCGGACCACCGGCACAGCGAGTCGCCGTCCGGCAGCGGCAGAAACGAACACTCCAACGGAATCAGATCGAACCCGTGTTTCGCCAACCCCAACTCGCGAATGATGTGCGGTCGAAACAGACTCACCACATACGAACACACCGAGAACTTGAACCCCGGATACAGCTCCTCCGTAACCGCCGCCCCCCCGAGCACATGCCGCCGCTCCAGAACCAGAACATTGCGACCCGCCTTCGCCAGGTACGCCGCGCAGATGAGCCCGTTGTGCCCGCCCCCGACAACGATCGCGTCATACTTCGCCGCCTTCACGACCGCTTCCTTTCAGGATCGAAGAACGGCTTCTTCCGCACCGTTGCCTTCACCGTGTGACGCACATACTCCACCAGCACGTCGATGCGCAGCTCATTCCCCACCTTCGCATACGGCGACCGCACCGTGGCCAGCGCCAGGTTCTTCTTCAACGCCGGCGACCACGCCCCGCTGGTGGCTTGCCCAACATGCTCGCCGTCCGCGCCGTACACCGGCTTCGGATCGCGCCACGCGCAACTGCATACCTCCGGCGGAAGACCGTGCGCCGTGTAAAGCGCTTCGAGTTCATCCCAATCGATTTCCAGCCCGACGAACCGCCGCGCCGGGCCGCGATGCTTCTCCGCCGCCAGCGCCGCCTGCCCGATGAACGGCTCGCGATCCAACTGAACCGTCCAACCCAGACCGGACTCGTACGGCGTCGACTTCCGCGACTCGATCAGACAGTGATTGGCGCTGTAGTAATCCACCCCGTTCATAATGAACCCGGCCTCGACCCGCGTGACGTCCAGCGCATCCAACCCAGCCGGCAGCAATCCATACGCCCCCCCGGCCGACATCAACGCGTCCCACAGCTTCGGCGCGTGCCCGTTCTCGACCCAGATTTCAAACCCCAGATCGCCGGTGTACCCCGTCCGCGTGATGATCGCGTCAAACCCGTCGATCTTCGCCCGCGTCAGCCGGAAGAACTTCAAGCCCTCCACATCGGCGTCCGTCACCTGCCGCAAGATGTCCCGCGACGTAGGCCCCTGCAATGACACCGCCGCGATCCGATCCGTGCTGTCCTCGATGACCACGTCGAAGCCGCGGGAGTTGTGATGAAACCACGCACTGCTCGGCTCCGCCGCCGTCATCCGGAAGTAGTCCTCTTCGAGTCGCCAAACCGTCCCATCGTCCAGCAGCTTCCCCGCGTCGTCGCACCAGCAGCAGTACGCCACCTGCCCGACCTTCAGCCGCGCCGCATCCTTCACCAGCACCTTCGCCAGGAAGGCGGCTGCGTCCGGACCATGCACTTCGTACTTGAACAGCGGCGTCACATCGATCAAACCCGCCGCATGCCGAAACGCAAAGTACTCCCGTTCGGCGTACGTCCCATACGCGCACACCGCGTAGTACCCCGCCCAGTCCTTCCAGCGCAGGCTCTTGCACAACTTCGACGTACAGGAATGAAACGGACTCTCAATCGGCATAGCGTGTCCCACGCACTTCCAAACCGCGCAGCCCCAATACTAGCGATGCGCCGCCGAGACACAATCGCGCGGCCGCGCCTCTCAGTTCCACGGATGCATCCCAAGACAGGGGGCAAATCGGGTGGCATGGCCACGCTCGCGTGGCCATGGGCCTGGGAGCTGCCCCCTCATGACCACGCGAGCGTGGGCATGCCACCCAGAATGGCCACGCGCCGGTTCAGGGAGCCCGCCGTTGTTCCGGACGGCTTATGGTTTTGCGGAGGTAAGGATGTTGCCGGTCACAGTGTGCCGGTGAAGGCAAGCTGCAGGCCGGCAAAATCGATCAAGTCGACGTCCAGGTCGCCGTCGAAGTCGAAGGACCGGCAGCCCTCGACATATGGGCCGCCGTCGGCGCCTGTGACGCAGTCGTCCCAGCCCGCGAAGTCGAACAGATCAACGTCGCCGTCGTCTTGCGCGTCGCCCAGCATCAGCTCGTAGGCGCCCATATCGACGGGCGGTTCGCCGACGCCCGTGTTCGGCGTGAACGGATCGTCGATGAACCTCGGTCGGCCGTCGAGATCGACGTCTATTCCCATCGGGAACGACGTGTTCCCGCCGGCGTCCACCGACGGCGAGCCGGCGGTCAAGTGGTGGTCGCCGTTGAGTGAGTCAACGAACCGCGGGTCTTCAGATATGATCCCGTGTGTCGGATCGGGCTGCATCGCCCCGACGTTGCTATACGTCACGATTCCGGGCGCTTTCGCCCCGGACAGTTGAGGCGAAGAATTACCCCACACAATGCTGTTGCTGACCGATACGTCGACTGCCGAAGAGAATGTCACCCCGCCACCTTGCCCGTTTCCGACAAACGTACAATTCGCGATGTCGGCGACGCCGGACAGGACATACACGCCACCGCCGCGTCCGCCGCCAAAAGGGTCTTCCCCCGCACCGTTGGTCGAAACGAGGCATCCGTACATTTCCAACGTCGTTTGATCCTGGCCGCCGAAATAGATCCCCCCGCCGTATCCGCCACCGACGGAGCCGCCACAGCCGCCACCCGCGCTGTTGTCCATGACCACACAGTTGATCAGCGTCAGGTCAGTGCGCCGGGCATGGATCCCACCTCCGCTCTGTCCCGGCCACGCTGCGCTATTGCCCGTGATCGCGCAATCGATGAACGTCGCCTTCCCACCGCGGATGTATACGCCCCCACCGGGGGGAGCGTTGGGGCACATTCCTTCGCCGGTGTCGTCCGTACTATTGCGCTCGATACGACAGTCGACGAAAGCTACCTCGTGGTTCGTGGCGTCGTTGTTGATGAACACGCCGCCGCCCGTTCCGCCTACGTTGTTGAACACGCGGCAGTGACGAACGGTCAGACTGCTCGAAACAACGCTGATTCCCTTGCCGCCCACGTTTGGAAACGTCTCGCCCGCCCAGCCGACGCCCTCGATGCTCACGCCATCGAGCACCGTGTCCACCGTCCCACCACTGACACCAACGATTCCGATATCACCAAAAGAGTCCGTCAAGACCGTCGGGTGCGCGACCCAATCCCGCTGGTCGACCGACGATTCGATTCCCACGAACCCCCCGAAGACGGCAACGCCGGAGGGAATCTGAAAGCGATGCCCGTTGACGCGGGCGTCGTACGTGCCCTCGGCCACCCAGACCTCGCCCCCGCCGGCGGCTGCGGCCAATCCGTCGTGCAGATTGTCGAAGGCCGTCTTCCATGCCGTGCCATCACCCCCCCGGGGCGGCGGCTGCGTCAACGTAGATCGTGTCACCGACGACATGAGACCATGCGAAGAAGCTCACGCAGACAACATTCCAAACCAGTGAAGCGTAACGGCGAGACTGCATGATTCTACCTCCCTGTTTCTCGCGGGCCGAGCAAGCCGATTGACCCGGATCGTCTGAGCAGCGGTTGCAGGCATCGACAGTGCGCCGTTGGAGATGAGCGCCCGTGTCACCGCCGCCGGCCGCGGCCTGTGATCGTTCAACTCATTAACGCAGTATAGCATGGTGCGACCGCCTCTTTCAACGGAGTTTCCCCCGCCTTGACACCCCCCCTGCCCCCCCTAAGCTACCCCAATCTAACGTCATCAACGCACGGAGAAGCATCATGCAGGACGTCTTAGACAGACTCGGCATCGAAGACATCAACCCCGGCGGATTCTGCGGCGAATGGTTCGCGACCGGCGACAAGCTCGACAGCGCCTCCCCCATCAACGGAGAACGCATCGCCTCCGTCACCCAGATCACGCCCGCCGAGTACGATCGCATCGTCGTTCGCGCCCAAGCGGCCTTCAAAAAGTGGCGCACAACCCCCGCCCCCGCACGCGGCGAGACCGTTCGCCAACTCGGCAACGCCCTTCGCGCCCACAAAGCCGAACTCGGCGCCCTCGTCACCTTGGAAATGGGCAAGATCCGCGCCGAAGGCGAAGGCGAGGTCCAGGAGATGATCGACATTTGCGACTTCGCCACCGGCCTCTCCCGGCAGCTCTATGGTCTCACCATGCATTCCGAACGACCCGGTCACCGCATGTACGAGCAGTGGCATCCCCTCGGCGTCATCGGTGTTGTGAGCGCGTTTAACGTCCCCGTCGCCGTCTGGAGTTGGAATTGTGCCCTCGCCGCCGCCTGCGGCAACGCCATCCTCTGGAAACCGTCCAGCAAGACCCCGCTCACCGCCGTCGCCTGCACCAAGATCGCCGAACGCGTCTGCCGTGAAACCGGTGCCGACCCCGCCATCTTCAGCCTGGTCATAGGCCGCGGCTCCACCATCGGCGAGCAACTCATCAACGACAGACGAATCCCCCTCGTCTCCGCGACCGGCAGTTGTGCCATGGGCTACCGCATCGGATCCGTCGTCGGCCAGCGCCTCGGTAAGACCATCCTCGAACTCGGCGGAAACAATGCCATCATCGTGACACCCGACGCCGACCTTGAGATGGCCACCCGCGGCATTCTCTTCGGTGCCGTCGGAACGGCAGGCCAGCGCTGCACCTCGACGCGACGCATCATCGTCCACGATTCCATTCGCGACCAACTCGTCGAGAAACTCATCGCCGGCTACCAGCAAGTGACCATCGGCGACCCGCTCGCCGACGGCACCCTCATGGGACCGTTGATCGACACCGGCGCCGTCGACGACATGTTCGCGGCCGTCAAACGCATCAAGCAGGAAGGCGGCGAAATCCTCTACGGTGCCCAGAAGCTCGAAGGCGGGCAGTACGCCGGCGGCTGCTACGTCACCCCATGCATCGCCGCCGCCAGAAACGAGTACGCGATCGTCCAAGAGGAGACCTTCGCCCCGATCCTCTACATCATCAGCTACAGCAAGCTCGACGAAGCGGTCCAGTTGCACAACGACGTCCCGCAGGGCTTGAGCTCGGCCATCTTCACCCGCAACCTTCTCGAAGCTGAGCAATTCCTCTCCGCGGCCGGCAGCGATTGCGGCATTGCCAATGTCAACATCGGCACCAGCGGCGCCGAGATCGGCGGCGCCTTCGGCGGCGAAAAGGAAACCGGCGGCGGACGCGAATCCGGCTCCGACGCCTGGAAGGCCTACATGCGCCGCCAGACCAACACCATCAACTACACCACCGAACTCCCCCTCGCCCAGGGAATCAAGTTTGGTGATTGACGTTGTTCTCATGCGCTCAGCCAGATACGATCATCGGTTCGGGAGTGCACGCATCTATCTGGGACTCGAAGAGGCTCAGGAGCCGGTTTGATGAACGAGTGCCTAGTCTTTCAACCCTTCGACGATGGAGGACCGTTCGACCAGCGGTTCGACCAAGTGCTTCAACCAGCCGTCGAGGACGCGGGTTTTTCGCCTTACCGTGTCGATCGCGATCCGAACGCTACTATTCCGATGGCCGATCTCGAGTCGAGGCTAGCGTCATCCCCAATCTGCCTCGCCGACATCTCGATAGACAATCCAAACGTCTGGTTCGAATTGGGATACGCGTTGGCCTGTCGCTGCGAGGTCCTACTGATCTGTGCCAGAAAACGCGATCGCTTTCCGTTCGACGTGCAACACCGATCCATCATCCGATACACAACCGACGCGCCGGGCAGCTTCGACGACCTGAGAACCAGAATCACGGCGCGGCTGCAGGCCCGTTTGAAAGCGGCCGGAACACTCCAGCGTCTGGCGAGCGTCACGCCATCGGTCGCGGCTGAAGGGGGCCTGGAACAACATGAAATCGCGGCGCTCGTCGCCTTGGCCGAGTCGCCCGAGGAAGCCGAGTTCGGGCTAGGAGCATCAGCACTGGAGCAGCGGATGGGGCAGGCAGGCTTCACTGGCGTTGCCGCAACGCTTGGTGTGCATGGCCTGATCGGCAAGGAATACGTGGAAAAGCACGAGGGTGCAGATTGGAACGGTAACTCGTTTGTGTTCTACCGCATAACCGAGGCCGGGTTCGGCTGGCTGTCATCGAACATGGACAAATTGCAGCTTACCAAGCGCGTTGATAGTGCTCAGCATCAGGAAAGGGCGCAGGCGCATCCTGATGACGTCCCGTTCTGAGCTTTGGTGTTCAGCCATTCGTCCCAAGGAGAAGCTCACCCATGCAACACGAATCCTGGCGACAACGCATCGTATGCGACCCGGCGATTCATCACGGCGAACCGTGCGTCCGCGGCACGCGAATCGCCGTTAGCGTCATCGTCGCCAGTCTCGCCGATCTCAGCATCGACGACGTGCTGGTGCAGTATCCCCAATTGACGCGCGAAGACGTGCAGGCCGCGCTTTACTTCGCCTCGGAAGCCGCCCACACAACGATGGTCGCCTGACATGGGCATCAAGGTGAAACTGGACGAAGACCTTTCGCCGATGGTGGCTGGCCCCATGCAAGCGGCCGGGTACGAAGTCTACGGCGTCGTCGAGCAGGGGTGGGGTGGCGCGAAAGACGATGAACTTTGGCCTGGCGTCGTCGCCGAGGGGGCTTTTTTCGTCACCGGCGACAAGGGTTTCGGGGATGTGCGATCCTATCCACCGGGAACGCACCCCGGCATCCTGCTACTTCGCCCCGACCGAGAGAGTATCGTCGATTACCGAGCGCTGATCGAGACGGTGGTGCGCGACCATTCCCTCGGGGACTTGACCGGCGCGATCGCTGTCGCTACGCCGCGCGGAATCCGCATTCGCCGGCCGCCGAAAACGGATCCGGACCGCGAACCGATCTGACCGCTGAGCGAAACGGGATTTGCCACGGACAGCCCTGACGTGAACCCGGCAGCGGCGGACGCGAATCCGGCTCCGACGCCTGGAAGGCCTACATGCGCCGCCAGACCAACACCATCAACTACACCACCGAACTCCCCCTCGCCCAGGGAATCGAATTCGGCGACTGACCGGGCCGGTTGTCGTGGCAACCTCAAGCCAATACGATTCCCACCATGGACTCAATCGATCCGAAGCGCGCGGCCTACATCAACTTCCTGGCAAAGTGCGACCAAGCGTACCGTCCCTTTTCGCCGATCGATCTCCCTGAGTTTTTCGCCGGAAGGATCGAGCACATTCGCCGTTTGGAGGCGGAGATCGGCGCGCCCGGTCGACACGTGGCGCTGTATGGTGAACGGGGAGTTGGCAAAACATCGCTTGCGAAGCTCGCCTACTTCTTCCTCCGTCGGAACGAGGAACAAACGCACTTCGTCCGTTGTGAAAAGTCAAGCACATTCGACACCATCTTCCGTGATGCCTTAGCAAGTGCGGGCGTCGAGGTCATGTTGAACGGCCTCGAATCTGAGGGCGAACGCCACGGGACGCTCGGTCTTGGCCCGATCGGAATACGTGGGACGCGACGCGTTCACAGAACGTTCCGGCGAATCGTCGCCGACCAACAGATTACCAACCGCGTGCTCCTCGACCAATTCGCCCCAAGCGACGGTCTGATCATAGTCGACGAGTACGATCGAGTGACCGATGCAGCCACCCACACGCGCATGGCGGAACTCCTCAAGCACTTTTCCGACGCGGCGTCAACGACGAAGATCATGCTGGTGGGTGTCGCCGACACCCTGTCGCAGCTCATTGGCGAGCACGAGTCGATAAGCCGGTCGGTTGCCCAGATCAAACTCGATCGGATGTCGAGCGAAGAACTCGGCGAGGTGGTGAGCAAAGGTGTGCAGCATTTGGAGGCGACGATAAAGTCCGGCATTGCGACGCGGATTGTTCGGCTTGCGGATGGATTTCCGTACTTCGTGCATCTCATCTGCCGACACGCCGCTCGCGTTGCGGCGAATCAGATCCTTGAATCAGGCAACACTGGAGTCGTGATCTCCGAAGACGAGTACGCCGAGGGCCTGGGCGGGGCCTTGAGCAACGCCGAGCACTCGCTCAGGGAGAGCTACGCGCAAGCAACCATCACCACGCGGAGACCAAGCGAGAAGTTCATGCTCGTGCTCTGGAGTGTCGCTTTGAGCGATGAGCGCGATGTTCAGGTCAAAGATATGGCCAAGAACATGGCGTTTTTCACTGGGACTGGCACGGAGCCAAAGCCCGGTAGTTTTAACTGGAACCTCGGCGAGTTGTCGGGCGACAATCGCGGGAATATCCTCGCGAAGGTTCGTGAGGGCTACTACAAGTTCACCAACCCGTTGATGAGACCGTATATACGCTCCGTGATGGAACTCGAAAACATCGTGTACCACGGCAAGCAGTGGGAGTTTCCCTTCATGAAAGGGGCTCAATAGTCTCATGTTGAACGGGTCCGCGACGTGTGACCGAGGCTGCGGCATCCCCAACGTCAACATCGGCACCAGCGGCGCCGAGATCGGCGGCGAAAAGAAAGCAACGGAGCCCTGTACACCGACCCTCATAACCCCTGGTACATGAGACGGGAGCAGGCCAATCAGGCGGCTGTGTTCGCAGCACTCGCCGCTCAGCGACAACCGTCAATCCGTCGCATTGAACTTCGACGGTCGCCGGGCGTACAACAGCGTGGCACTCGTGAGAATCAACATCGTCGTCACCACCAAACCCCACTCGGAGACGGCCGGGACCGCGCCGGGAACTACCAGGAGTGTAATCGCCCGCGGGGTGACCAATCCCATCGTAACGAGGTCTTCGGCGTTCGAGCCGTCCAGGTTGGCTCGGCGGATATTGTCGATCGCCAGACCGGTCCAGTACATCTTGCCGGCTTGCACATCGAGTACGATTCCCGCCGGCGTATCCCCCGCGGCGACAAGCGTTTCGACACCGGAACCGTCCAGGTTCGCGCGTCGAATCCCTTCGCCGGTCCAGTACATCTTCCCTGCGGTGACGTCGAGCGCGATCCCCACGGGAGCCGCCAATCCGGTAACGAGATCCTCCACATTGGACCCGTCCAGATTGGCGCGCTGTATCTTCGTGTTCTCGCCTCCAGCTATGTAGATCTTGCCCGCGTCGAGATCGAGGGCGATTCCACGCAAGTGCCCCGCACTATTGAAAAGGAACTGGACGTCGGACCCGTCCATGTTCGCCCGGTGTACATCGCCCAGCGCGACATCGGTCCAGTACACCTTGCCCCCAGCCAGATCCAGCGCAATCGCGGCCGGCACATTCAGGCCGGTGACAACGTCTTCAACGTTGGTTCCGTCCAGATCAGCCCGTTGGATCTTCGACGTGCCGCCGTCAGCCCAGTACATCTTTCCAGCCGTCGCGTCGATGGCGATGCCCTCCGGAAAGGACAACCCCGTTGTGATGACGTCTTCCACCCCGGACCCGTCCAGATTGGCCCGCTGGATCCTGTCGGTGGCTGAATCCGTCCAGTACATCGTCTGTCCGCATGCCGCTTGCACGGCGAAGGCGCAGACCGCAAGCGCGACTTGTACCGCAGATGTCCCGTTCAAGAGCCGCATGCCGCCGTCCATGACATACCTCCGTCGATTCAGTTGTTTCAATGATCTTCCCCGTGTCGTGTCAGCCCCGGCCCAACGTGGATACAATACCGACACCCTCCACGCAAATATCATACTCCAATTCCCGGACAGTATCCAATGGAACACTTCGATCCGATCGAAGCGGCCTCTCGTGTCGTATTTCGTGCCTGCCCGGCCGGTCCAGCGTGCCGATCTCGCATCAACCGCCGCTCCTTGCTTCGGCAACAGGGCATTGTTACCGTCGAGGCTCCAGAACCGACATCGAGGATCCGACATGCACCGCACTCGAAGACGCTTTCGACTCGTTACCATCGCCGTGCTCGTCGCTGGTTTCGCACACCCCGTCGCCGCCATGGGCGAGACGATCCACAGCTCGGAGAATGACTACGCGATCGACCTCCCGGACGGCTGGGTGCGCATCCCCGACACCGCGGCCAAAGACATGATGGGCGCCACGCTGCGCGAGGACACCCCGGTGCCCGTCGTGTACGAGTTTGGATTCCAGCATGCCGGCGCGGACGACTGGTTTGTCTACCCCTACGTCCTCGTGCAGATTCTCCCGTACGAGAGCTTCGGAGTGCGCCGACAACTCTATGAGGACGAGTTGTATGACTTCACCAACGCCGTGACCGGCGCTGACGTTGGTGACGCCATGGACGACTACTTGTCCGATGAAGTGAAGGGTGGCCTGTCCACACCGTTGACCGGAGAAGCCCTTCTGAACCGCGATCAACGGTGCTTTCAATGGTCCATACACATGACCGTCGCCGGCATCGGACCCGTTCGCGGACGTGTCGTCGGCTTCTTCGGGCGCAGAGCGCTCGTGCAGATTCTCCACTACGCGATCGACGAAGACGCCACCTCCGATGACGAGATCGTCGCCCGCTTCAAGAGCGGATTCAGCTTCGACCCCAGCGCGGCCTACGACGACGCGTTGGCTCGTTCCACCAGCAGCGGTGTTTTAGGACTGTCAGCGGCGGTTGAAAGGCGCGGGTTTCTGGCGGTTTAGGGCGTAGCAGGGGTTCTGGTTCTCCTGGCGCATAAGCGCTGGATGTGGTTCTCTCCCCTCGCGCGAAGCGCCCTGGATATGGTTCTCCCCACCCTCTGAT
>JAJDDR010000415.1 GCA_029260255.1 Phycisphaerae bacterium | reverse complement strand
CGTTCAAGAACAAGGGAACCTGCACGTTCTCCCGCGCCGAGAGGTAGGGCACGAGGTTGAATGTCTGAAAGACAAACCCGATGTTCTCTCTCCGAACGCGGGCGCGCTGGTCGGGTGTGAGATCGTAGATCGACCGCTGGTCGAGCAAGACCCTTCCCGCGGACGGCGAGAGCATGCCGCCGAGCATGAGGAGCAGCGTGCTCTTGCCGCTTCCACTGGGTCCGACCACGGCAACATAGTCGCCCTCGGGAACGTCAAAGGTTGCGTTATTCAAGGCGACCACGAGCCTGTCGCGATGCTTGTAGTCCTTGGTAACCGCTTCCATCCTCAACAAGGGTCATATCTCCTGAAACGTCGCGCATGGGTCGAGTCGTGCCGCGCTCCGCGCCGGCAGGCAGCTTGCCGCCAAAGCGATGCTCACGGAGATTCCTATCGCCCACAAGATCAGGACCGGCATCGGAAGAACGGGTATTCCGGCAACTCGAGGTCCCAGCGTCACGGCCAGAATCGTACCGAGCACGTATCCGCCGGCGCCGCCCGCGAGCCCGAGTAGCAGCGCTTTCAGCAGGAACATCCGCACGATAAAGGGAGAACCCGCGCCGAGCGCCATTAACGTGCCGATCTCACGCCGCCGTTCGAAGACGTTGGCGTACATGTAGTTCGCGATGCTGGCGCCGCCCACCAGCACGATGATCGCGATGAAGATCGTAGACAATCGCGACATCATTTTGTTCGTATTGACCTGTGTCTCCACGACCTGCGTGACCGTGACAACCCTTGCGTCGGGCAGCAGCTTGTTGATCTTCCCGACCAGACCCTGCGAGATCTCCTGGCAACAGCCGACCACTTCGATGGCGCTGATCACCGAGCCCTTGCCGGCGAGTTCCTGCACCGTGTGCAGGTGTGCGAAAATGCGTGAATCATCTACCGTGCCGGTCTGCGGGAGGACGGCGGTCACTTCAAAGGACTTGCCCATCGCGTTGATCTCGTCGCCTTCGTCGATGCCCAGGAGGGCGGCTACGTCCGCTCCGATGAGCGCCTCCGTATCGGCCAAGTCGTCGATGACCCGCATGCGCACCAGCGTTTCCTTCGGCGGGGGCTTAAAGGCGTCCGGCACGTCGGCCACCTCGCCGCATCCTTCCGCCGGTCGAGTGAAGATGCCGGCGCCCTGCCAGATGGCTTTGGCCTGGAACTCGCTCTTTGGAAGGATGCCGGTCAGTGTAAAGCCGCGCCCTTGCAGCTCGACCGGCAGCGACAGTTTGGGTGACAGGTTGTCGAGCCCCTGGAGGTCCGACATCGTCAAAACGGTGACGTATTCTTCGGGGATCTCCTGGTTCTGCATGTCGGCGCCGTAGTAATCCTGGATCGACACGGACTTGGGCAGAATCAGAATGTTCGCGCCGAGTGCGTCGAGTTCCCGCGCGACAGCCTTCTCCGAGTAGAAGGTCACGTTCTTGACGGACACAATGACGGCGATGCCGAGGAGAATCGCGAGAAAACTCGTCGCAAGCTGATTCTTGCGCTCGAACATCTCCCGCCAGACCAGTTTTCTGAGCTGCACGCTGATGCCCCTCTTACGATTTCTTCTTGGTGTTTTTCTTCGGCGGACAGCAGCCGCTGCCCGGTTTACACCCAGCGCCGGCCTGTCGAACCGCAGCGACGAGCGCCGCCTTGCTGGTAGCGCCGTTGAAGGAACCGATCGGCCTGCCCGGCGGGGTCATCAGAACCGTGACGGCCTCCTCGGTCTTCGGATCAACCTCCAGCTTCTTCAGAAACGCGGCTTCTTTCGGCTCGCTCGGGTCGATCATGACGACCGAGGCAGTCGCGGCGTACCGCTCGTCGTCCTTGAACGCAATCACGCCCTTCATCGCCGCGTCGTTGTGTTTCGTGGTATCGCCCTGGACACAGAGCACTACGAGCTTCCGCTCCTGGAGACATTTCAGGCAATCCGACTCGCCGACGCTGACCAAGGCTTGCTCCGCTTGATCGCCCGGAAAGTTCTTCAGAAAGCTCCTTGTGACCGCACCGTTCGGAGCGATCGCCAGGATCAGGGGCATCGGAGCGCGAGCAACCTCGAACCTCTTGACGGTTTCCTTTTCAAGTGGATCTCCCGTCCTGACCATGACGGACACCGCCCGATCGGTCAAGCCCTTCATGGTGGTGTCGAGTGCTTCCCGCATCGTCTTGGTCTGTACGTCCATGGTTCGATAGAACATCGCGAAAACATACTTGTTCGCGGTGGCGGCGTGCTCCATCACGGCCGAGGTTGCGGACATGTTCGCTCCCGCCGTGTCGCCGCCTTGATCCACTTTCGCCAGGCTCCCGTCTTGCGCGGGTGCGGCCGTGGCGAAAACGAACACCACCAACGCGTAATAGAACAGTGATTCCTTCCCCATCGAGGTTCTCCTGTTTGTATGTCGAGTCTTTGAAGTTTTCATAGAACCGCCTTTCGGGACCGTGCTCACCCCGCAGTCGCGGGGGAGGTAAGAGTGTCCGTCACGAAGTACTTGCGCTTAAACCAAAAAGCAACGCTGACCAAACCGATCAGCACGGGGACTTCGACGAGCGGTCCGATCACCGCGGCGAAAGCGACCCCGGAGTTGATTCCGAAGACGGCCACCGCCACGGCGATCGCCAGTTCGAAGTTGTTGCTGGCGGCCGTGAACGCGATGGTTGTCGTCTTGGAATAGTCCGCGCCGACCTTCCGCCCCATCCAGAACGAGACCAGGAACATCACCACGAAGTAGATGCACAGCGGGATCGCGATGCGCACGACGTCGAACGGGAGCTGCACGATGTACTCGCCCTTGAGCGAGAACATCACCACGATCGTGAACAGAAGTGCGACGAGCGTGATCGGCGAGATCCGCGGGATGAACTCCCCGTCGTACCACGCACGACCCTTGATCCTCAGCAGTGCGAACCGCGTGAGCATGCCGGCGAGAAACGGCACTCCCAAGTAGATGAAAACGCTCTTGGCGATCTCGCCGATCGTGATCTCGACGATCGCGCCTTGGAGACCGAACAACGGCGGCAGGACGGTGATAAAGAACCACGCGTAGATCGAATAGAAAAACACCTGGAAGATCGAGTTGAACGCGACCAGCCCCGCCGCGTACTCGGTATCGCCGTCGGCCAACTCGTTCCACACAATGACCATGGCGATGCAGCGAGCCAGGCCGATCATGATCAAACCAACCATGTACTCCGGGTAGCCGCGAAGAAACAACACCGCGAGCAGGAACATGAGGACCGGTCCAATGACCCAGTTTTGCACCAGTGACAAGCCGAGGATCCTCGTGTTGCGAAACACGTCGCCGAGTTCCTCGTACTTCACCTTGGCCAGCGGCGGGTACATCATGAGGATGAGACCGATCGCGATCGGAACGTTCGTCGTGCCGACCTGGAAGCCATTGATGAACCCCTCGATCTGGGGGACGAAGTACCCGCCTCCGACCCCGACCGCCATCGCCAGGAAAATCCACAGCGTGAGGAACCGGTCCAGAAAAGAGAGCCGCTTCGCGTGATCGTGTCCCACTATTTCCAACTCCAGACTGCGCCGATGCAATCCGCTGCGTCAATCCGTCAGGCGCAGCAGCCTCCGAGATCCGCCTTCCGCAGCCGCACGAGATCATCCTGCAATGCGTCGCATTCGCGCATACACGTCTTCACGCAGTTGATGAGCGCGCGTTCCGTTCCCTTTGGGTGCTTCGCGATTGCGTAGTATTTCCATTTGCCCTGCTGGCGCACGGTCACCAGGTCGGCTCTTCGAAGGTAGGCGAGGTGACGCGAGACCTTCGGCTGGATCTCGCCGAGAACCGTGCAGAGATCGCAAACGCACACCTCACGCTCCAACAGCAGATTCAGAATCCGCAAGCGCGTTGGGTCCGCGAACGCGCGAAACAGGTCAGGCGTAGTCCCCAGGGAAGCCTTCATATACGCGCAAGCATATATATCGACGCGCGGTCTGTCAACCAAGTTCCGGCGGGTGCATGACACTTCCGGCGGCATTCGATTCCGGGTGCCACGGGCGGCTTGTCCGCCCGTGTCGTCGCTCGCGGGCACATGGGGCACCCACACTGGCAGCCAAGCTGCCAGTGGCACCCGCCTAAAGTGTCATGCACCCAGTTCCGGCGGCCGTTTATCGGGAGCGCCACTTGCTGCGTTTGGTCCAACCGCCGCGTTGCCGCAACGGCTCCGGAGCGCGACAGAACTGCGGCAGCCGCTTCGTCGACCGTCCCGGTCCCGGTATTACCGGGCCAGCAACACCTTCGTTGTCGGCGCCGGGATGTGCAGAAGCGACCGCCCGCGAGACCCGATGTATCCTCTAGCCGCGGTGGAAATGCCACGTCCATGAGTCTGCGCCACCGCCGCGAATCCGTACTTGCTGCCGGTTAGCTCGTATGAGTGAAGCGTGCGTCTCAATCAAGCCGGTGAACCTGAAGGTTCGGATTCTGGTTCCCCTCGCGATCGTCCTCCTCGCCTTGGTGGTTGGATCTGTCTTTGGCGTCTATCATCTTCAGCGGGGGCATTTCGATCAGCAAGTCGCGGATCGCATCGAGAGTGGGGTGCGATTCTACCAGACGAAGCTACACGAGGATGGCGAACCCCTGGCAGCGACGCTCGAGGTGCTCAAGCGGGACACGTGGTATCGCGATGCCTGGATCGCTAGGGACCGCGACGCGCTGCTGGAGCTGGCGACACCCGTTTTCCACCGGCTGCGTGCCAAGCACCATATCACGCACTTCTATTTCCACGACCTTGATCGGGTCAATTTCCTGCGTGTCCACAGCCCCGAGCGGTACGGCGACACGATCACTCGCTTCACGATGACACGCGCGGCTGAGAGCGGCGAACCCGCCGAGGGCATCGAACTTGGCCCCCTGGGAACCTTGGCCCTGCGTGTCGTCCATCCCTGGGAGTTCGACGGACGAGTGATCGGCTATCTCGAGCTCGGCGAGGAAATCGGGCACATCACAAAGGAATTTCACGACACGTTCGGTCTTGACATCGCGGTTTTCATTGACAAGGAGTACTTGACGCGCGAGCAGTGGGACTCCGGGATGAGAATGATGGGGCGGGAGGGCGATTGGAATCGCTTCCCCAACGATGTGGTCATCGATCTGACGGTCGCCAGCGTTCCCGACGAGATAAGTCCTTACTTGAGCAGGGAAGGGCACACCTGTACGGGGCATGCGAGCGGTATCAGCCTCACGAGCACCAACTTAAGGGCGGAGCTCTCACCGCTCATCGACGCCGGCGGACGACGCGTCGGTCATCTGGTGATCTGGTACGATATCACGGAATCGCTGGCCGACATGCACGGGTTCATCTCCAAGTTGACGGCGATCTCCGTTGCCGCGGCGCTTGCCCTTACCGCGATGTTCTACGCCATCCTCGGTGGTGCCGAGCGCCGCCTGCGCAGGGCCGTCGCCCAACTCGAACTGGCGCGCGTCGACGCCGAATCGGCCACCCGCGCCAAAAGCGCCTTTCTGGCCAACATGAGTCACGAAATCCGCACGCCGCTGACGGCCATCGTCGGATTCAGCACTCTGCTCTATGACGAAATCGCCTGCTGCACGCTCTGTCCCGTCCATGGCGAATGCGACAAGCGTTTGACCGTCAGGGAGTCGCTGCAGACCATCCAGCAGAACTGCGACCATCTTCTCAGCGTCATCGGGGAGATCCTTGATGTGTCGAAGATCGAGTCGGGCAGAATGACCGTCGAGCGCATCGTTTGCTCGCCCTGTCAGGTGGTGGCAGAGGTGGCCTCGGTGACCCAGCTCCGCGCCGGCGCGAAGGGGCTTCACTTCCAAGTCGCGTTTGATGGTCCCATCCCCGAGACCATCCAGACCGATCCCACGCGGTTGAAGCAGACACTCATCAACCTGATCGGAAACGCCGCTAAGTTTACCGAAAAGGGCAGCATTCGGTTGGTGGCTCGCCTGGCGGATGGGGTCCGGTCCGCGGGTCCCGGCGTGACCGAGCCGATGATGCAGTTTGACGTGATTGACACCGGTATCGGCATGACGCCCGAGGAGTCCGCAAAGCTCTTTCAGGCGTTCGCCCAGGCCGACGATACGACGACCAGGAGATTCGGCGGCACCGGTTTGGGTTTGTACATCAGCAAGCGGCTCGCGAGCGCCCTCGGAGGCGATCTTACCGTCACCAGCGCGCCTGGCGAGGGAAGCACCTTCCGCGCCACGATCGCGACCGGACCGCTCGATGGCGTCAAGCTGTTGGACGACCCCGCACATGCGACCACCGTAAAGCCCGAGCAAGACGATCAACAGAATATCGAGGACGCTCCGCTCGATTGCCGGGTCTTGCTTGCCGAGGATGGACCGGACAACCAGCGGC
This sequence comes from Phycisphaerae bacterium, assembly GCA_029260255.1. Taxonomy (GTDB): domain Bacteria; phylum Planctomycetota; class Phycisphaerae; order UBA1845; family UBA1845; genus OFTM285. The sequence continues at coordinate 2,607 of JAJDDR010000415.1, read as the reverse complement.
TCATCGGTTTCATTCTCAAGAAGGCCGGTGCCGATGTAACGATCAAGGAGAACGGCAAGCTCGCCATGGACGCCGCGCTCGCCGCGCGCGACGAGGGAAACCCCTTCGGCGTGATCCTGATGGACATGCAGATGCCGGTGATGGGGGGGTACGAGGCCACGAAGGTCCTGCGTCAGAAGGGCTACACATTGCCGATCATCGCGCTGACCGCCCACGCGATGAGCGAAGACAGACAGAAGTGCCTCGATGCGGGTTGCGACGACTACGCCACCAAGCCCATCGACCGAAAGAAGCTCATCGCGATGATCCGGGAATACACGAGCGTCACGGCAAGCTGCGGTTCCTAAAAATGTCATTCAGGCGGAAACGACACGTCGAGTGGAGGAGCTCCGGACGCTACGACAGCAATTCGAGGCGCCGCGGCCATCCTGACCCATCGACCGTCGCCGGCTGACGATGCCGGGCCGCTCAAATCCCCTCCCGCACGCTCACCGGAAAGACACCGCGCAAGCAAGAGGCCGACACGACTCGCGGCCGCGTCGGCCTGTGATTCTCGTTGCATTGATTGATGTTGCAGCGCCCGCCGCCGATTACTGAGCGTCGCTGACCCGGCTCGCGGCGTCTCGGAGCGTCGCGGCGTAGACATCGTCAGGGTCCAGCGACGCCGCTTTGGTAAGAGCCCGAACTGCGGACTCGGCATCTCCTCTGGAGTACTCGACGTAGCCGAGCACGAACCACGCCGACGCGTCGTCGGGACGCGCGGAAAGATGCAGTTGAACGTTCTGAATGTGCGTCGCGAGTTCCTCGGGCTTCCCATACTGGCGGGCAATGTCGATCGGCCGATCCAAAACGTCCGGCGCGAGTGACAGGCCGCGTCGCAACGCGTCAGCCGCGGCCCGGTAGTCGCTGAGCGCAAAGTGCACGAGACCGTACGCCAGAGACGCGAAACCGTTACGCGGCTCTTCCAAGACCGCAAAGGAAAACGATCGGCGCGCGTCTTCATACCGCCCGTCGTGGAACTCACCGTCGCCACTCGCCAACCACTCGTTGTTGAGCGGAACGCGATCCTGCGGCTCGATACGGACGGCCTGCTGCCCATCGGGCTGCGGCGTAACGGGACCGACGACGTCGTTCGCCACCCCTACCGGGGCCGTCCGCGTTACCGGATAGGCCACCTCGACGCCGTTGATTTCCTCTTCAACAAACACGGTGCGCGTCGGTCGCTCGACGAATACCGTCTCGACCACCGGCGTATCGACGTACACCGTCCAACTTGGCGTGTAGTCATGGACGGTCACGTAGTCGTACGGGTAGCGATGGTAGTATCGATCGAAGTGGCTCGCGTAGCCATACGGGTAGTAATGTCCCCCGAAGAACTCGGCGTTGTAGGAGAACCCGAAGTGATGCCCGTCATGATGATGGTCACGGTAACGATTCCCGTAGCGTTGACGGTCGTAGTACACGCGGATCCCGTCGCGCCCGACGATCAACCCGCCGCGCTCGTGGCCGCGACGCCCGACGTTGGAAAACGAAAGGTCGATCGGGCGCGATCGCTGCGAATCGAAAGCTGCCCGCCCACCATGGAGCGTACCACGTGGATTCAGACCGCGCGTCGCGGTTTCTCCGATGCGCGACTTGCCGACGCCGTTTTCTCGGGATCGCGTCGAGCGCAACGCTTCGAACCGGTCGGCGTAGCGCTCGATTCGTGGCGGGGTGGACCGACTGGTCAAGGAACGGCGCGAGACGTCGAGGCCGCGGCCGCCAATCGTGCTCTTGCGCGGCGCGGTCGACGAGCCAGGTGAACGAACGCCGTCGAGCGAGCGCGACGACCGGGTGGCGGACCGCGGCGAAGCACGGTTGAGAGGCGCGGTCGCGCGCGAGCGATCGCCACGCGAAAAACTCGACGATGACGAACGACCCTTTCCGATCGAAGATGATCGCGACGTGCGCCCCGTCGACGGCGGGCGCCGCACGGACGCGGACGAACGACTCGAACGTGCGCCGCTCCCGGCAAACGTCCTTCCCGGCGAACCGCCTCGGCGTGTCGCGGTTGACCTGCTCGGCGAGACCGCACGAGTTCGATTGCCAGTCGATCTTGCGGAACGGCTTCTCACGCTGCCCGCTGATCGCGTGGACCTACGCATCGATGACCCGCGCCGAGCATTCGACGTCGAGCTTCGCCGCGCGCCGACCGACCGGGATCGCGACACCTTGCGTTTGGACCCGCCCGCCTCCGCGACGGGCGTCGCGGCGAACACGAGCGCGGCAATGCACGCACCGATCAAGGCTCCTCTACGCAGAGATGTGTTCATGATCCGGCCCTTTCGGTAAGGGGGTTATTGGGCGCCGTTTCATTGCGAAGCGTTAATATTCTCCATCGGTTAAATAATACCACATGTTTCCTAACGACGCAAGTTATCTACCCCAATCCGACAATGTTCAACAGATTAGACGCCCCCGCCTCGCTGTAAACATTCAGTGAACCCGTGTCATCTACGGTGCGGCTTTGGCGTGGAGCTTCTGGCGGAAGTGCTTTTGGAGTGGGTAGAGGTAGACGCGTTTGACGGGTAATGGGTGGCGGTGGCGGCGGTCGAGCTTGCCTCGCCC
>JAJDDR010000414.1 GCA_029260255.1 Phycisphaerae bacterium | reverse complement strand
CACCCCAAACCCCCCCCAACCCCCCCGACCCACCGGGGCCCGAGCGACACGAGCGGGATGCATCCCGGTGTCGTGCCCGCGGGTCAGAAGGGGTCTTTGACAGAGGTGAGAGAGAGGAGGCACTTCGCAATCAAGCGTTTTTCCCGCGGCATTCCGTGGGATAGTTCGCACGATTAAGCACCGTTTGGCTCTCGCACACGGCGGGCGGTTGGACGGGCACTCGGCGAGCCCAGTCGTTTCCTCTTTCTTGGTGGAGACGAGTCCTGGGAGGAGAGAGAAAACAGGGTTTTGGTTTGGGAGAGAGCTGGACGGTTCTTCGGGTATTCGCCCGGATTTCAGCTCTGACAATTGAAGGCATTTGCCGGGATCGACGAGTGAGGAGATCGTCTCTGATTTCGATTCCCGCGCGAGTATTTTGGAGAGATGGAGGCTTTGGAGATGCTGAAAAAATCTTTGCTTGTTCTTGGTTTGGTTGGCGTCCTGGCGACGGGAGCGATGGCCGACGTGGTGCTTACGTACGATAGCGACATCGATGTCATTCCGGGCGGCATCATCGATCTCGATCCGGGCAATGTTGCCACGATCACGATCAACGCGTCGGCGACCGCCGGTGAGGACGGCCTCGGTGCGGCCGGGTTCGTGTTCGAGGGGGCTGCTGGCGGTGGCGTGGTCGACAATACGGGAATCGTCATGAGCGACTTCCTGTTCGCCGCGGCGATGCAGGACCCGGGCATGTGGCTCACCAACAACGCGCTGCCCAATCCGGCCGGTGTTGCGTTCTTCCCCCTAGCCGCCCTGGATTTCCCGGTGGCCTTGGCCACGCTCACGCTGACCGCCCCGGCCGTAGGCGATATCACGGTTGATTGGGGAACCGGACCGGTCAACTTCGCCGACCGGAACGTTAACCCGCTGACGGTTGCCGACGGCAGTGATTCCTTCACGGTTCACGTGACGCCGGAACCGGCCACGCTTGTGCTGCTCGCGATGGGTGGTATCGCGACGATTCGTCGTCGTCGGTAGAACCTCACTCGGACAGTACATGTACTGAAAAAGCGCTATGAGCGGGGTTCGCCGTTATTCGGCGAATCCCGCTTGTTCTTTTTGTGATACGCACGGATGGCGTGGCATCCGGGCTGGACGATAATTGAAATGTGGCGGCGCCCGGCGGCTGAGTTCGCGGGGGTGCGCCGCCGAACGTCGCTTTCCGGAGAACCTCCCGATGCTTCGACGATTTTCGCTCTGTCTGATAACGATTGCGGTGATGACCCCAGCGGTGCGGGCGCAGGTGGCGATTTCGTTCGCGCCGGCGACGCTCGAGCCGGGCGTGGCGACCGACTTGACGATGCGGCTGACCGATACGTCGGGCGCGGACGCCGAGTACACCTCCATCATCCTGACGTTTGGGCTATCGGACGGTCTGACGCTGGGCGACTTCCGGTGGTCGCACGACGAGATCGCGAACCCGGACCTTTGGTTCACCCTGGTAGACTTGGTTCGCGTCCCGTCCCAGGCGCAGGCTGTGGCTTGGTCTTCTGCTGTCGGTTCGGGTTTGGTCTTGGGGCCGAACGAGACGGTCGATGTTTCCGTGATGACGGTCACGGCGTCCGCAGCGGCGGCGGGGACGACGCAGGCGATCTCGGTGATTCCGGCGAACCCAAGCGACGAGGGGATCACCGATACCGACTTCGGGGTCCTGGAGATCGACTCCGGCGCGACGTTTTCGATTGCCGTGAGTAGTACGGGCGGCACTGCGGGCGGCGGCGATCCTCCGGTGGGTGATCCGGGTGGTCCGGTTGACGATCCCGGCGCCGACACCGGCGGCGGTGAGCCCGACGTGCCCGGGGATGGCGGCGATACCCCGACGGACCCGAGTAGCGACGGCGATACCCCGACCGGCCCGGGTAACGACGACGGTGCCGATGATCCCGATGCGCCTCCCGACGACGTGGTTGTCGACGAACCCGGCGGGAACGATCCGGTTGCCGGGGGCGGTGATGGCGGTGATGCCGGCGCGGCCAACGGCGGGGGGAACGAACCTGATGGCGCGGCGTCGGATGACGCGGCGACAGGGGGGTCCGATCCGGCTCCGATCTGCGGTCTGGGGATGATTGGGCCGGGGCTCTTCACACTGGCTGCACTATCTGTTATGAAGCTGCATAGACGTCGACGGTGGTAGCTCCACCGCTCGCCGGGGCGATCGCCGTTCGCGACGCCGCATGGCGGGCGTCGCGAGGCGTCGGCGCGCGTTTGCGCCACATCGTGTTGCCGTGAGCGTTCGGTGTGCGCGGAGAGTCCGCATCGGCATGCTCGGACGCGCGATGGGTGGTGTCGACATCGAATCGGGATCGCGGCTCAACTCCCAGATAACTGGAGATAGACGTTGGAAACCAAAACACAGTTCTCGGTGTTTCTCGTGAATCGGCCGGACGTTCTTTCGAAGGTCTGCCGCAAGCTTGCTGAGGAGAAGGTCAACATCATCGCACTGACGATGATGGACGGTCAGGAGCACGGCGTGCTGCGGATGGTGGCCGCCAGCGCGACGAAGGCGCGAGGCGTGTTGAAGCGAATGAACGCCGCCTTCACGGAGACGCTGGTTTTCGCTGTGGACATGGCGAACAGCCCCGGTGCCGCGGCGGACGTTTGCGAGAGGCTCGCGGCGGCGAAGGTGGCGATCAACTACATGTACTGCAGCACGGCGGGCGCGGGTCGCGCCGTCGGGATCTTCCGTGTGGGCGACGTCGAGAAGGCCAAGCGCACGCTGGCGTCGAAGCCGAAGACCATCAAGGACAAGCGCGTTCGCAAGCGCCAGCCGGCGATGCGCCGTTAGACGGTGCAGTGGGTCGGCAGTGTCAGTACGGTGACACTGGTACTCCATTACGCGTCTTTCGACGCGACGGGATGAACCGAGCCGCGACCGTCAGGGAGCGGATGCGTGTAAGACACCGGTATCGCAGTCAACCGCTTCCCGACGGGCGCGGTTCGGATTACCGATCGATTCAGGTGCGTCGCAACACTAGATCGCGTGGACGGCTTGTTCGAAGATGTCGAGCCCCGTTGTCAGTTCCTTTTCGCTGATGCACAGTGGCGGGGCGAAGCGCATCCCGGTTTCGCCGCAGCCGAGCAGGATTAGCCCGCGTTTGAACGCCTCGGTGGCAAGCGCGTTGCGGCGTTCCGGTGAGGGTTTGCCGTCGGTGCCGAAGACCGTGAGCCCGGTCATCAAGCCGAGTCCGCGCACGTCGCCGATGGCGTTTTGACCTTCGCAGATGCTTGTCAGGCGGTCGCGCAGCCGCTTCCCCAGCAGGTCGGCGTTCTCCATGTATTCGTTTTCGACGAGTTCGATGGTGGCCAGCGCGGCGGCACATGAGACGGGGTTTCCGCCGAAGGTGCTTCCGTGGGCGCCGGGTGGCCATTTCATGATGTCATCGGGCGCGATCAGTGCTCCGATCGGCATGCCGCTTGCCATGCCCTTGGCGACGGTGAGGATGTCCGGGACGACGTCGAAGTGATCGCAGGCGAACCACTTTCCCGTGCGCCCGATTCCGGACTGAATCTCGTCGCCGACCATGAGGATGCCGTGCTCGTCGCACAGGGCGCGCAGCTCCTTGATGAACGACGCGTCGGGAACGATGTAGCCGCCTTCTCCCTGCATGAACTCGACGAAGATGGCCGCCACCTCCTGCGGGTCGGCTTGGCGGCGGAAGAGCTCATGGATGGCGGCGATGTCGCCGTAGGGCACGTGTGCGACCATCGGGATCAGCGGTGAGAACCCCACCTTCTGGCGCGCCTTGGAGCTGGTGAGGGAGAGGGCGCCCATGGTTCGCCCGTGGAATGCGCCGTGAAACGCGATGAACCACTTTCGACCGGTTGCCTGGCGGGCGAGTTTCATGGCGCCTTCGACGGCTTCGGCTCCGCTGTTGGTCAGGAAAACGCGTTTGGGTTTGTCACCGGGTGCGATCTCGGCGAGCTTCTCGCACAGTTGGATCATGGGTTCGTAGTAGAAATCACTCCCGCATATGTGGATGAGTTTGGCGGCCTGGGTCTGGATCGCCTCGACGACGCGCGGGTGCGCGTGCCCGCTGGCGCAGACTGCGATGCCGGCGGCGAAATCGAGAAAGAGGTTTCCGTCGACGTCCTCGACGACGCAGCCGCGGGCGCGTTCAGCGACAAGGGGAAAAT
>JAJDDR010000413.1 GCA_029260255.1 Phycisphaerae bacterium | reverse complement strand
GAGCTCCGGACGTTGCGACAGCAATTCGAGGCGTCGCGGTCATCCTGACCCATCGACCGTCGCCGGCTGACGATCCCGGCCCGCTCAAATCCCCTCACGCACGCTCACCGGAAGGACACAATCATCGAGACCGACATCCGTGGTGCGGTTGACGAGCGGACGCTTCGGCGTTGGAGCAGCGCCTTGCGTGTGATCGACGCCGACCGTTTCGTCGCGTTCAGTTACGTTGAGATCGACGTTGCGACGGGTTGTGGTGTTATCGCGAGCGCGGGGAACCCACCGCCGATCGTCGGGCGCAATGACTACGGTGCGTTTGAATCGATCATGCCGGACGGGATGCCGCTGGGGCTGGTCGATGATGACGAGTGGGTGCCGCCGACGTTTCGCCGCGTACGGTTGTCGGTCGGCGACTCGATTGTCTGCTTCACCGACGGGATGACGGATATTCGCGTCGACGACGCACGTACGCCGTTGGGAATGTCCCGGATACTGGCCGCGCTGGCGGGGTCGGCATCGCAGTCCGCGGTCAAGACGTTGCGCACGCGATACGCGGCGTTCCCGGATGCGGCGCAGCGGCACGATGACGTCACGGTTCTGTCGGTCGATACCGTGTTGCGGCGTGCCGCGTGATGCCCGGATTCCTGAAGCGTCGTCGCGACCGAAGCTACCCGTCGAGTCGGAATCCGATCTTGAGCGTGACCTGGTACTGATCGACCTTTCCGTCTTTGATGTTCCCGCGGCTTTCGACGACTTCGAACCAGCGCATGTTCTTGATCGTCTGCGACGCTTTGGCGATGGCGTTTTGGATGGCCTCGTCCTGTCCGGTGGACGACGTTCCGGTCACCTCGATTTTCTTATACACGGCGTCTGGCATTCTGCGTGCTCCTCGGCGTGGCGCTTGACACACGATGGTTCGCAACGATCACGAACCCCCCGCGGCATGATACGCCCGTTGCGCGACGCTGGAAAGCCGAAGTGGAGAGTTATGGTTCGGCGCTGTCCTCGGGTTGCTCGGGCGGCTGTGGTGCGGCGGGCAGTTCCTCGACGACGATGGTTCCACCGATGAGGTCGCCGATGCGCTGGCGGTTCCGCGTGAGGAAGATGAGAACGAGCGTCGGCAGGAGATCGAGCCCGGGGAAGAACTCGACGGCGCGGAGCACGTTTCTCACCAGAATCCTCGTCAATCCACAGGTGTGGCCGGTTTCGTCGAGGACGCGCATGTGAAGGAGTCGCTTGCCGGGCGTGGCGCGCCACCACGCCTCGAAGATGATGGCGTACAGCACGAACGCGCCGGCCACCGCGATCCAGCGGAGCACCAGTTCCTGCATCACGTCGGCGTCGATCATCGTCGCCTGTCTGATCATGGCCTCGTCGAACTCGAACTTTTGGAGCAGGGGTCGATAGACGTACATCGCGGCGGGCGCGAACAGGAGTGCGTCGATCCCGAACGCCATCAGGCGCCGGCTGTGACTGGCGAGGCGTACGTTCGACGGGAGTTTTACGGTTTCGATCACGCTGATGCGGCGCCGGAAGAACACGACCACCAGGACCAGTGCCAGCGTCATGTAGGCGATGATGAACTGCTTCGTGCGCCAGGACTGCGCGCTGGGGCCGGGGGTGAGGGGCCTGACGGGTGTCTCGCCGGTCGTGCCGCCGCCTTGGATGGACCATAGGGCGGATCGAACGGTGCCATCATCTGACACCCATACGCCGACGACGTCCGAACCGAGAGTCCCGAACGCGATGCGCGACAGAGGGATCGCCGCGTGACCGATTGCAAGCGGCGCTCCTTCGACCCAGCGGGTGTTGTCGAGTCGCAACGTCGTGACCCTGCTGCCTCCGTTGCGGGCGACGACCAGGATCGGATCGCCGTTCGACATCGCGGCGGCGAGCAAGTCGTCCGGGTGCAGTCCTTCGATCGGGAGTGGCTCGGTCCAGATGCTGTCCGCGTCCTCGCTACGCGTGAACACGAAATCGCTTCTTGATTCGTCGGGTCGAAAGACGATCGTCAGAGATGCGGCGGATGCCAGCAGGTGTACCTCGCTCGGTGACTCGAACCAGGTGAGCGGCAATCCTCGATCACCCTGCCAGCGACCTTTTTCGAGGCGGACGACGACGTATCGGGAGTCTTGCCATCGCGGTTCGTCTGGTGCCGGGAGTGGTTCGGCCGTTTCCTCGTCCGCGGACGGCGTGTCGCCCTCGTCCGCTGGGACCTGCTCGAGGGCGAGAGCGACGGATTGCTCAACGATCGCGTACATCGGCGACGCGGGGTCGCTCCCGGCCGCGTCGAGCGGGACGGCAGATTCGGGAAGTGCCCGGCCGACTCCGGAGCGGCGCGTGCCGTAGTAACGGTGCGTTCCGTCGGCGAACCAGACATGCAGGTCCTTGCCCTGGACGGCGGTGAGCCGAGGATCGCCGCCGACCTCGCTTCCTCGGGCGGCGAATCGCCAGAACGCTGTGTCGGCAGGTCCGGGCTTGCGGTGCGTGAAGCGCCACCGTTGTGTGGACTCGTCGTCGCTCATGTCACGCATCGCCCAGATGATGCCGTGGCCGCCGATTACCTTCGGCGCGTTCCGCTGGGCGCGGGTCGGCGCGCAGATGAGGCATATCAGGACCGATGCACAGCACGCGGCGCGCTTGGTGGGTTCCCCACCGCTGAAGCGATGGGCCACGGTCCAGAACCGAGCCGCGACCGTTAGGGAGCGGTCGCAAGCGTGTCTGCGCGTGTCCCCTCCCTTACGGTCGGGGCTCGGAAAAACACCATTCTGCTGAAACACAACGCTAGTCCGTGGGGGTGATCATCTCGTCGTCAAACCGCCCGCCACGATCACGGGGGGATACGAACGCGCGATGGTCGACCGTCAGTCGCTCCAGTTCGTCCCAATTGCGAATGTGAAACGCGAGCTCTGCTTCCTCGGACGGCCAAACGAGTCGTAATTCGTGCGGTAACTGCGGGCCGCCGTCGGCGACGGGGCGGTACCGCCCGAGGTGCGACTCGAGCGTCATGCGCCCCTCGTCGTCGCGGAAAACGATACGGCCGATGAGCAACGGTGGATACCGGTCGAGCCAGTATTCCTTTTCGATGGCGGCGCGGCCGTCCTCGCCTTTGGTCATGAAGATCAACTGCTGGTGATCGTCCACGACACGCTGTCCCGCGTGTGCGCCGCCGAGAGGATTGAGGCCGAGGGATTCCATGAGTTGCTCGGCTTTCAGGGGAACGGTTCCCGTGATGGATACATCGGGCTCGGTGCCCATGGGGCCTTCAAAGTAACGTTCTTCGGGCTGGCGAACGAGGAGCCACCATTTGGCGTCGTTCATTCCGACTTCGAGTTGGTCCTGGCCGAGGGCGTCTTGCAGGACGAAGCGCATGTGCGTCGGCGGGACCACCTGAAGCTTGGCTCCGAGATCGAGGTGGCGGCGGTTGCCACGGTTGTCCTTGAAGTATCCGCGTGCGGTGCCCGTCGCTTTCAGCCCGGTTCGGACGCGGTGCCTATTGGCCTCGACGATTCCGACTGCCTGGCGCATGGGTGTGAATACCGGCATGCGTTCGGGCTCCTGGCAGCCGGCAAACAGGAGCACGCTTGCGAGGCCGAGGTGTTTCAAGCCGATTCCTCCGGATCCGCGGCGTCTTCGGCGCTTGGGTCGGTCTCGTCCGCCTGCTCTTCCGGATCGCCGTCGAGCGTTTTCACGTCACCGTGGAGGATGGCGCCGAGCTCTTTGCTGACGCGTTCGATTTCCTCGTCGGTCAGTCGCGGGTTGAGCACTTTGTAGACAGCTTCCTCTTTGCCCAGGCGCATGAGCCAGTGTTCCGTGTCGCCGTCGCGCTCGGTTTCCTCGTACTTCAGCAATCGCTTGCGCATGAGGATGAGGGCGAGCACGAATCTGAACTGCAACCGCACGAGTTCGGTTTCATCGTTCAGCCGGCGGAAGAAATCGACCAGCACTTCGTCGTCGACCAGCAGGCGTCGCTTCTTGGTCTTGACGGGCATGCGCGTTTTGAAGTGGCAGTATGCTCCCTCCGGGGGACCTTCCCACGCTTGTTCGGAATACTCCTCGCGCCGGAAGCTCTCGCCATCTTCGAACAGCACGGCGTAGTAGGTTTCACCTTGCGCAATTTCCACGTCGGTCTTCATGCACCTGCCGGCGGCTTTGTCGATTCGATAGTCGACCAAGAATCACATCCCTCCGTTGGTTGTCGCCAATCTCTCGGCACCACAATACACGGTCAGGCTCGGGTCACGCAAAAAACCGACGAGCGTCTGGTTTCCGGCGGCGGCCGCGTCGATGGCGAGAGACGTGGCGGCCGAGACGGCGGCGACGATCGGAATCCGCGCCCAGAGCGCCTTGTGTACGATTTCGAAGCTGGTTCGACCGGACACGATCAACACGCACTCGGCGAGCGGCAGCGATCCGCTCAGCCCGGACCAGCCGATGACCTTGTCGACGGCGTTGTGGCGGCCGACGTCTTCCCGCACACACAGTACCTTGCCGCAGCGATCGAACAAGCCCGCGGCGTGGGTTCCCCCGGTTAGTTCGAAGATGTTCTGGTTGTCTCGCAGCAGGGCGGGCAGCCGGACGAGCGTGGCGGTGTCGATGGCGAACCCGTCGGGAATAGGTGGAACGGCGCGTTGGAGTTGCTCGATGCTGGTCTTGCCGCAGAGACCACAACTGGTGGTGGCGTGGAAGCCTCGGTGGACGGGTTCGAGATCGGGCTCGACTCCGTATTCCAGGTCCACGGTGACGACGTTGCCTTGTGATCCGGCGTTCGCGGCGGTGCAGTGCTTGACGGAGACGATGTCGTGCGGCTCGCGCACGACGCCCTCGGTGAGGAGGAGACCGGCGACGAGTTCTTCGTCGTGTCCGGGGGTGCGCATGGTGACCAGGACGGGGGTCTTGCCGATTCGGACCTCGAGGGGCTCTTCGACGGCGATTCGGTCGGCGCGCGGCGCGGCGCTTGCGTCTGGACTGCGAACCTGAAATGAGCGACTGCGTTCAATCACACGGTGTCCCGGCAGTGCGGCGCACAGTGCAACGGGTTGCGCTCAGGATCACGCCTCCAAGGACGCTCGTGCAACCCGCGGCCTAGGGGCTTCCGACGCACTGGTGCGGATTATACACGGTACTCGGCGAGGTGCTCGCGCTCGTCGTTCCTTCGTCAGAGCGGTGGTTTCAGGGCGTCCCGAGATGGGGGCCCATACCCCATCTCGGACGCCGGTGGTTCGACAGCCGCTACACGCGG
>JAJDDR010000412.1 GCA_029260255.1 Phycisphaerae bacterium | reverse complement strand
GTGGAAGGGGACGATCAGGTACGCGTACAGCGCTGTGCGGTGGTCGCATCGGCCGAACGCTTCCAGAACGATCGGCCACGGATGTCCCCAGCGATCGCAGCCGGTTTTCAGGATCGAGTAGGCGTCGTACCCGTTGCTGGCCTCGTCGTGGTGCAGCCCGGGCGGAGCCTCATCGAGGTAGGCAAGTCGCGTGGCGGCGGCGAGCGCGAGAACGGCCACGAGCGTCGCGCGATGGACGGACTTCGGAGACACAACGCGAACATTACCACCAACCGCGTCAGCGACAACCATGTCGCTTACGCCCAAGAGCGACCGACCGCGGGACGCGGCAGCGTACCCGCGGTCGGTGCTCTTGGTCGGTGGAAAGGAAAGTCAAGATTGCAGGGGTGGAGACGCCGTGCGCGCCGGCCTGGTCGGATTCACAAGGCCGGCGCGGTTCCCCCTGACGGCGCCTCCGGGATTCCTCCGAAACGCGATGTGCCGCGGGCGTACCAAACGGTTGCGATGTCCGGACCGCCGAGCACGTCGCAGCCCGGCCCGACTGGGAACCTCAAGGGTTCACCAACCGACGGCTCACGCTTGCCCGGACATCGCAATCCGCCCACCGTCATCGTCGCCCGACGTTGTGGGGTCCGTCGTGCGACGCAATCCCCCGCGAGAATCCCCCAACCCCCATTCGCGCTTCGACGCCCAGTCCCCCAAGGCCGAGGAAGTTTGCAAAAGCAAGAGTGATCGACCGTACATCCGATGGCTTCCGATCGGGTCGCCGTCGCCCCCGCTTGATCGAGTTAATCAGACACGCCGCCAAGCAACCCATCGCACACGCGTCGGAATTACTTGGCGGCGCGTTGGTCGGCTCGCACATGAGGTAAACGCGGGACTCCCGGGTTTCTTACATGGGAACCGAAAGAACCTCCGACCGATGTCGCTTGGGGTCGAAAAACGCTGTCACGCGCTGTCTGAGCGGGGTCCTCAGATCGGGCTTGCCCCCGCCGTCGCCGCCGAGCGACCCGGCGATACCGGCGGGAAGCGTGTTGTTTCGAGAATGAGTGCCGATAGAATCAACCGTGGCAGCCGGACAAAACCCCCCGCTGGGCGTCAGGGGGACTCGATCGAATCATGCCCACGCAAGCGTGGGCATGCCACCCAGAATAGGATGCACCGGCCAGCGGTTCGCATGAGAGGCCGATGGAAGACACGCGCTCAACATTGCTGGTTCGACTGGCCGACCGCGCCGATCAGGAGGCGTGGCAGGTATTCGACCAACTCTACAGGCCGATGATCGTCGGGTACGCCCGAACCAGAGGCGTCGATTCGGCCGACGCGGATGACATCGCCCAGCAGTGCATCGAGTCTGTCATCAAGCACATCGGTGACTACCACCATCAGCACATCGGCAGCTTCAAGGCGTGGTTGCGGTCGATCGCTGAGAACAAGATCAAAGACCTCTTCCGCCGACGGCGCGAACTCCAGGCTGATAGCGCCGTGTGGGACGAGCACCGCGATCCCAACCCAGGACCTGAGCAGGTCTGGGAGCGACACTGGCTTATGGAGCACCTTCGCTACTGCGTGGAGAAGGTGCGTCCGGACATCGCCGACCACACCTATTGGGCGTTCTACTACACCGTGGTCGAGAACCGCCCGGCCAAGGAGACCGCCGAGCGACTGAGCATCACGGTGAATCAGGTTTATGTGGCCAAGTTCCGCGTACTCGAGCGCATCCGCGCGTCCCTCAGCGAACTCACCGGGATGGACATCGCCGGGCGAATCACATGAGTCGCTGCCCGGAGTTGGATGAATGGGTGGCGTTTCAGACCGGGGAACTCGATGAAGCGCAGGCGAGCAGTCTCGACACGCATCTGTCGTCGTGCGATGACTGCCGCGCTCTGATCGACAAGCTCCGTGCCCACGAAGCACTCGCCGGTGAGATTCGTGATGCCCTCGATTCGTCCGCACGCCACGCGCCCGAGCCCCCGCCGGGGGGAGCCAACGTCCTGCCGGCCGTCGAGCGAGACGACATCGATGAGTACAACATCATCCGGGAGATCTCGCGCACGCACTTCAGCATCGTCTACGAGGCGACCCAGAAAGGCACCGGTCAGCGCGTCGCGCTGAAAGTCCTGCTCGCGTCGGCCGCCGCGGACGATCGCGGGCGTTTGCGGTTTGAGCGCGAGGTCGAGCTTCTGGCGCTGCTGCGACACCCGAACATCGTACCGATCTACGCCTCCGGTCTCTACGGAGGGCAGTACTACTTCGTCATGCCCTTCATCAAGGGCAAAGCTCCCGACGTTCATGCGATTGACGCCCAACTGTCGCTGAACGCGCGGGTCGATCTGCTTCACACGATCTGCTTAGCCGTCAACTTCGCGCACCAGCGCGGGATCATGCACCGCGACCTCAAGCCATCGAACATCCTGGTGGACGAAGAGGGGGACGTACACGTCCTCGATTTCGGCTTGGCCAAGATCAACTCGGAACAGCGCGGTCAGTCGGAGGCCACCCTGACGCTCGAGGGGGGACAGATCATCGGAACGCCGGCGTACATGTCGCCCGAACAAGCGGAGGGGCGAACGCACGACATCGACATCCGTAGCGACGTCTACTCGCTGGGCGTCATCATCTATCGCGTTCTACTTGGGGAGATGCCTTATAGGGTCGACGTGGGGCTCACTCAGACGCTGAAGCACATTCAGATTTCAGAGCCCAAGAAGCCCCGGGCAGTCAATCCGTCGTTCAACCGCGAGCTCGAAGCCATCACACTCAAGGCACTCGAGAAGGAGCCGGAACGACGTTACCAGAGCGCCGCCGCACTTGCGGACGATCTGAATCGGTTCCTGACGCACCAACCGGTACTCGCGCGCTCGCCGAGTGCGATCTACCACTTCCGGAAACTCGTCGTGCGCCACAAGGTGCCTTTTGCACTGATCTCGCTCGTATTCGTCCTGCTGGTCACCTTTGCAGTCACCGCGAAGATCCAGTCGGGTAGTATTGCGGCCGAGCGTGACGGAAAGGCCGCAGTCATCGACTTCATTCAGGACGAAATCGTCGGCGCGACCGACCCCATGCGCGGGGGAGACTCGAACGTCACGGTGCGCGACATGTTGGTCGATGCGGCGAAAGCCATCGACGTCAGGTTTCCCGATAAGCCGCTGCTCGAGGCCGAACTTCGCAACATGTTCGGATACATGACCAAGGAGGCGGAACGATACGACGAGGCTGAAGCCCTCTTGCGCAAAGCGCTTCGGGCGCGTCGTGAGCGGCTTGGGAACCACCATCCCGACGTCGCCGAGAGCTTGCACAATCTCGCCGCTACTCTTCACTTCAAGGGCCAAAACGCCCAGGCGAAGGAGTTGTATGTCGAAGCACTTCGCATTCGGAGACAGGAAATCGGCCCAAACAGCGCGGAGGTGGCCGAGACACTGAACCACCTCGGAGTTGTCGCCAAGGCCCAAAAGGACTACCGCACCGCCGGAGAGATTTTCACCGAGGCCCTGCGCATCTGCGAGATGCTCCCCAGCAACGACCCCGACGCAATCCGCGCCAGAGTCCTCCAGAACTACGGAAACGCACTGAGAGAGGAACGCCGCTACGACGAAGCGGAACAACGTCTGAGTGAAGCAATCGAGCTGTTCATAGCGAGGTACGGACAGCCCCACGCCTACGTCGCCATCGCCATGACCAACCTCGCAAGGTGCCTCGATGCGAACCTGCCCGAGGACAGCACGAACGAAGACAAAGCCGAAGTTGAGAGACGCTACAAAGAATCCATCGTAATGAAGCGCAAGGTCTTTCAGCAGAACCGACGATCAATCGCCATATCGTTGTATCACCTGGCCGGTCTGCAATATCGCATGGGCAACCTCGCCGACGCCGAGAGGGCCTGCGCTGAAGCGCTCGATATACACCGGAAGCACGCGCCCGGAGGTATTCAGACGAGTGACGCGGCACTTCTGCTCGGGTCGATCCGCATGGACAACGGGTCCCCGGTCAACGCGGTCCCACTGCTCGCCGAAGCACTCGGCATCCGTTCAACGCTGGGCGTTGACGACACGATGAAGCTCGAGGAGTTGCGGAGTAGATTGCAGGTTTGCCTGGCTGCCGTCGGCGATGTGTCGGTCGAGGAGGATAGGCTCCTCGGCGAGTATAACGCGCGCGAAGCGGCAAGCGGCGAAATCGACGACCACACGCGAGAGACGCTTTTCAGGCTCGTCGGGTTCTACGTAGCGACTGAAAAGCCGGACGACGCGGCGCGGTACACCGAGAAACTGCGAACGAAACGCTGACCTCCGCACCGGCCGCAGTTGTCAACCCGTGGTTCAGGACCGACGTCACGCGCGAACGGCGCGCGTGCGGCGGGCAAAGACGACCGTCGCCGAGACGGCCAGAAGCAGCCCCATCACAACGAGTCCCCATTCCGAGGTTGTCGGAACCGGCTCGGGAACGAACTCGACACCGGTGAAGAATATGAAGTAGTCGCCAATCTGCGCGGGAGGGCCGGTCCATTCGGAAACCTGAAACGGTCCACCCGGACCATCCGGACCGGAGATCTCAAACGGATCGACCTGATTGAAAATGGGAAGGCCGCCGCCCAGCGGGTCGTTGTCGAATCCGGTGATGGCGATGTAGTACAAGCCCGGCGTATCGACGCTTGCGGGGGTGCCATCCGTCGCTTGGCGCAGGAGCAGCGACTGCCCCATGCCGGTGGAGTCGTCATCGTTGGCGAGGATACCGCGCTCGTCGATTCCGAACAGCCACAACTGCGTGTTGAACGGGAACAGAGGTCCGGGCTCCGTCCTCGCCGAGAACACGGCCGGATCGGCGATGAAGATCTGATACATGTCTTCGAAGTCGGGCACAACCGTCGGACCGGGACCGCCACCGTC
>JAJDDR010000411.1 GCA_029260255.1 Phycisphaerae bacterium | reverse complement strand
CAAAGCTTCTTCGTTGGGCGACGCCACCAAAGCCAAGTGTTACGACTGTCACGGCGCTCACGACATCCGGTCGATCGACGATCCGAAGTCCCGGCTGCACCGCGACAACATCGTCGCGACGTGCGGCAAGTGCCACCCCGGGTCACACCGTCAATTCGCGGGCTACCTGACGCATGCGACGCACCACGACGCGGACAAGTACCCGGTGTTGTTCTACACGTTCTGGGGAATGACGGGGTTGTTGGTGGGGACGTTCGGGTTCTTCGGGCTGCACACCATCGCGTGGTTGCCGAGATCGTGGAAGCTGCGTAACGAGCTGCGCGCCGAACTCGAAGCCATCGTGCCCGAGGGCAAGACGTTCGTCCGGTTCACGCCTCTGCAACGCAAGCTGCACGTGGCGATGATCCTCAGCTTCTTCGGGCTGGCGATCACCGGAATGATGCTGAAGTTCTCGTACACCGGCTGGGCGGGTGCTCTGTCCGTCGTGCTCGGCGGCGCCGAGGGGGCCGGTTGGATTCACCGCGTGTGCGCCATCGTCACGTTCGGGTACTTCGGCTTTCATCTGTGGGACTTGGCGGGAAGCTACCGCAGGGGGAACAAGACGTTGATCGCCTTCCTGTTCGGTGCGGACTCGATGGTTCCCCGCTGGTCGGACGTTCGGGAGTTCACTCAGACGGTCAAGTGGTTCTTCGGCTGGGGTCCGAGGCCGCACTATGGGAAGTGGACGTATTGGGAGAAGTTCGACTACTTCGCGGTGTTCTGGGGCGTGGCGTTGATTGGGAGCACCGGGCTTTGCCTGTGGCTTCCCGAGTTGTTCACGCGCGTCCTTCCGGGTCGGACGATCAATGTCGCGACGATCATACACAGTGACGAGGCGCTGCTGGCCACGGGGTTCATCTTTACGATCCACTTTTTCAACACGCACTTCCGTCCGGAGAAGTTCCCGATGGACACGGTGATCTTCACGGGTCGGATGACGTTGAGAGAGCTCAAGCACGAAAAGCCGCGGTGGTACGAGGAGCTCAAGGCGCGCGGCGAGGTCGAGAAGTACCTCGGTGCGCCGGCGTCCCCCCTACTTACGCGGGTGGCCAAGATCTTCGGCACGGTGGCGCTGGTCGTCGGGCTGACGCTGGTCGTGCTGATGATCTACGCCATGGTATCCGTGTATCGGTAGCCGAATCGTTGCGATCCCAGCCGAGGGCGGCTGGGCAACATGAATAACCGCCACTTGTGCTTGGTTGCTCGCCGCCTGTTGATCCCTCCATCCACCGCTTTCGGGCTGGAGAAGCGGATCTCGCCGGTTTTTTTGGACGCAACGCAGGTTTTCCGGGAATGAATTTGACCGGGCCGGATTTGTATTGGACATAGTAGGTGGCCGTCGCGTGTGACGCACGAGCCGGCCGGACAAGATGACCTTATTCCTCCTTCCTCCTCCTAAAGGAGTTCGCCGGAGCAGGCGTGTCAAAACTCTGCTTCGGCGAACTTCTTTTTACACCAGCGCGGGTTGCGGCTTACCCTCCTGGTCCGGTGAAGGCGTCCTGGAATCCGCCGTAGTCGATGAGGTCGACATCGCCGTCGTTGTCGCCGTCAAACGCATCACAGAAACCGACGTTGACGGAGACGTGGTACTCGGTGTGGTGACGGATCGCGCTGTTGCAGTTCAACACGGCGCTGTCCGACGCGCGAAGCCGTAGTGTGTATGCGCACGCGGGCAGGCCCGTGGTGTCCCAGACCGCGAGCGTCTGGTTGACGCGTTCCCCGCTGTACACCGGTTCGTCCGGGTCGATAGGCTGGACAACGCCCCCGCCTTGCGGGCGGCACTTCGTGACCAAGGAGTTCGTCAAACGCTACATCGACCTGCTCGCCACCATGCGATGAACGTCCTCCACTGACGCCTGACGGAAGACCAAGGGTGGCGACTCGAGGTCAAGAAGTATCCGAAGCTGACCGAGGTCGGAGCGTGTCGCGGATGACCGTCGCGGGCGGAGAATCCCCTCCGACGAGGTTGATCGACCCGCCGGGCGCCGAAGCTTCAGTCCATCGTGGGTGTGTTGGATTCCAGAACGCCAAAGTCGACGAGGTCGACATCGTTGTCTTGGTCGAGGTCGCAGGCGGCGCAGCCGGGTGGACTGTCGGGCGGAGGATTCCCCATGCCCGAGAAGCATCGTTGAAAGAAGCCGAAGTCGGCCATGTCCACGGCGCCGTCGAAGTTGAAATCACCGGCGTAGGGGAGGGCGACCTCGATGATCTCCATCTGCTCCGGATCGTTCGTGCCGAGTCCGTAGACGTCGGCCGCAAGATCGATGAACTGCGGGTACGGGCTGACCGCGGGGAGCGCGTGCGCGGCGCGCAGTTGTTTGATGATCTGCCAGCCGTGGTAGTCGACCGCGACGGGGTCGTCGCTGACGATGATCTTGTTGACCACGTCGACCCACGTCTGGTTTCGGCCATTGTACCATTTGTACTCGCAGTAGCAGGCGTCCAGCACGATGAGGCGCGTCTTGTCACGGATGGCGGGCAGCGCGTTGGTGCGGCAGACTTCATTGTGGATGTCGGCGTGTCGCGGCGAGCAGGTGCCGTAGTGGTTTTTCATCCCCAGGGTGACGCCGGAGTAGCCGTCCAGTGCTTTGCAGACCGGGACGTTGATGAGGTAGTCGCAGTCGAAGTCGCCGCTTTCGCCGATGAGGAGCTTGGCGATGTAGTACTGCTCCGCGTGGCTGCTGTACCCGCCGAAGTCGCCGTCATGACTGAGAACGCCGGTGCGCACGCCGGGACCGTTGGGATTCCGAACGAAACCGGCGTAAGGAAAGGCCGTGTCGTTGCGGTCGTAAATGATGATGTTGTCCGGCGGAACGCCCCGGGCGATCAGCCCGTCGGCGATGGGTGTCACGACCTTGGCTTTGGTGAAGATGCCGGTGATCTGGCAGTTGATCTTGATGGCCACCTTCTTCGAGGCGTCTGGAATAATCTGCTCCCAGGCTTCAACGACGCTGTTGGTGCCGGCGAACGTCTGGACGGCCTCGTCGACCATCATGCGGACGGCGTCGGCGTTGAGGTGGACGTTGTCGCGCCCGGTCGACCCATCGTGACCACCCGGATGATGGGTGATGACCACGCGTGACGGTCCGCCACGTTCCGAATCGCGCGGAGCGGGTGGTATGAGGGCGAGCCAGAGAGGCGCCGGCGGGCCGACGAAATTGTCATAATCGGCGGATGGTGGCAGCGGGTGGTCCTGGCGCGGATATCCGGAGCACGGCTGTGGGCGATCAGCCGCGGCGGCAATTGTGGTGAGTAGCAGGGAAACCGCGCCGACATGCCGCAGCATCGTCGAAGAACCGTAGCCGATCATGAACGCCTCCCATTGGCAACAGCGGCTGCGGCGGGCGCGCAGGTCCGAGTGCGGGCGTCGTCGCGACGCTTCTCACGTTACATTCATGAGACTAACGGAATGGCAATCAGATTACAACGATTCTCGTAACCTACGGTGTGTCGGCCGCACGGGCGGTGACGGAGTTGCGGGGCAGAATCTTGCCGGATTGAACATCGTACAGGCACTGCGTGAGCACGTTTTTGTCGGTCATGGCGTCGAACGTTCGTACCGCCTGCTGAAGCACCTGCACGGCCTCCGGGCTGTGTGTTGTCTTCTGGGCCAGCAGTTTCGCATACACGATGACGGCTCGGAGGCTCTTTGCTTCGGTGAGGTCGTAGGCCGACCGTGCCTGCGCGATGTTCTCGTCCATGGAGTGACCTGACCGGAAAGCCGCCTCGGCGAACTCCAGATAGGTCTCCGCGCTGCGGTCGTAGGTGAACATCTGCTGGGCCAGGTCTTTCGCCGGTTTCATTCTGCCCAGACCGAGCAGAATCTCATACCGTCCGGCGAGGAGCTTGCGTGTCTCGCTCTTGTCGACGTTGTTGGCGCGCGTCCCTTGGAGGTAGAGCGCCACTTCCTCGGTGTCGGAGACGGTCCGTTTCAGCGCCTCGTAGCGGCGAGCGTGGAGCAACGGGCCGTAGATCAGCGTGGCAAACGCGGGGGCGGCGTTGCCGCCGGGATAGCGCTGACGCAAGCGATCGTAGTGCGTGATGAGTTTGTCCTCACGATCCAGCGACAAGTAGCCGTACTTGAGCAGATACAGCGCGTACACGTTCGGTCTGGAGTGCTCGAGCGACGCGAACTCCGCGTCGGACAGGCGCCGCAAGAACGCTTTCATGGTCGGCTCGTAGACCTTGCCGAGCGCGACGACGCGCTGCACGAGCTTTTCGAGATGGACGACGGGAAACATGGATGAGCGCGTGGCGCGATGGTCGAGACACCACGTGTACTCCCGATCAGCCTCCTCGTACTTCGCCTCGGCGACCAGAGCGGCGCCGTGATCGGAGGTTTTCAGAACGACGTCCTCTCCCGCCCAACTCCGCATGCCTTCGGCACCACGGATTGCGTCACTCTGGATCGCGGCGCTCACGACTCGCAAGAAGCGATTCGGCGGCGTGTCCCCCACGCTCTTGCCGAGTACCTGGCCGCTGTTGGCCAAGACCAGCACGGTCGGCAGGACGTCGATGCCGTGTTGGGTGACGAATCGCTGCCCGGCGGGCGTGCCCGCGTCGAGCTCGAGCAATGTGACTCGGTGCTCCATGTAGGACTTGACGCTCGCGGCGCTCAGCGTCTGCTCGTCGAAGTGTCTGCAGTCTTTCGCGTTGCTGTCGCCGCAGACCGCCACCCAGAGGTAGTTCCGATCCTTGTGCGCCCGGGCCAGGGCATCGGCTATGGGGTCGGGCTCCGATGTCGGCGTGATCGTTGCATGGGCTGGCTGTTGCGCGTGCGCCCGCATACCGACCGCCGCCAGTAAGACTGTGACCAAGATCGTCCTGCGCATCAATAAACTCCTCCGCGGGTGCTCTCCCGCGATTCTGCTCGCGCGACCTCGAAGATCGGTGTGCAATCCCATGGAATTCTATCGGCGCGGTCGGGCGACGTCATCGGATGAGGAAAGTCTTACAAAACGAGCGGACGCCGCAGGTCCACCAACGCGCGATGATGATTACCGGACATCGGGCGGCGGCGCGAGTGTGCATCCCTATCCCCCAGGCCGGTTACGCAGGAAGTCGCTCGCCACCCCGAATGTGTCGCGCTCTGTGTCCGCGGGCTGCTGCTCGAACGGCAGGATAAACGCCTGGACCTTAAAGCCGCCCGG
The DNA here is from genome assembly GCA_029260255.1 of Phycisphaerae bacterium. Classification (GTDB taxonomy): domain Bacteria; phylum Planctomycetota; class Phycisphaerae; order UBA1845; family UBA1845; genus OFTM285. Next base: position 2,841 of record JAJDDR010000411.1, on the reverse strand, counting down.
GGCGTTGTTGCTGTCGATGACCTGATAAATCACCGTGTCGCCGCAGAAGAAATCCCCGAACGCGCTGGCCAATGGGTTGATGTTCCCCGGTACGCCGAAGCTGGCCTCGAGGTCCGTAAACGCTCCGACGAAGAGCCCCTCGTCGGCCGTCGGCTGGTTGAGGTTACGCCCCAGTCCGATGCGCGTGATGGGGTTTTCGGGGGTGCATTCGTGCAGGATTCCGGTTTCGTTGGACTGCGAACCGGGCGTGGTGAACAACTCGTTCGTCTGGGTGGTCGTCAGGTCGCCGCCCTCGACGGTGGGTACGCCGCGCTCGATGGTCACCAGAAAGGAGATCGGCTGGTTGGTCGTGTTCCGCACGCGAACCAGCAGCAGACCGGAGTCGGGCCTCGGTACCAGCGGGAACAGCCCGCCCTGCGTCTGGTTGACGAACGAGGGATTCAGGAACAGGATCGCGTCATCGCCGCAGCCGGGCAGGACGGCTCCGCACAGCAGGAGTGCGATGGCTGTCGTTGCCGCAGGGTGGAAGGTGCGTTTGGCTCGACTCACGTTCTGTCTCCGGCTGGGCGGTTTGCCCTCATAGGTGTTGCCGTCGTGTGTGACCATTCTATCGGATCCCCACGGTGATGCCGAATCGACCGGGGTATGCCGAGATCGCGCGGAAGTCGGTGTTCAGGACGCCGGGAACGAGTAGGCCGAACTCGTTGATTTCAAACGAGGATCGTAGCGTTCCCGAGAGTGTGATGGTCACGACCGAACCGCAGTTCGGTCCGATCGCGGGCGCCGGCCGGTCCCGGATGTCGATGTTCCTCAGCAGTTGCGTGTTGCCGAACTGGTCGGTGTCGTCCTGCCGCAGCACTACAAACTGCGGGTCAGCCGTGTTGACTTCCACGCGAAACGGAGCGGTGTTCTCGTCGCCCGGATCGATTCGGATGGTCTCGAAGAACACCGGGGCGAAAACCGCCGGCAAGGTGAGCAACTCCACGCGGGCCACATCACACTGCACGACGATGTTGTCCTGCTCGGGGCGGGTAAGGTCCGGGAAGTTGAGCACGTCCACCGTGGGGTGGACGATCGTCGATGAGCCGTCGTTGAACTCGATCTGAAGTTGCTCACCGTTGACGAACGTGATGAGCAGTTGGATCCTGACGCGCGGGCGAAGGTCCTCGACCTCGGTCAGCGCAGTATCCAGACCGGCGTTGATCAGACTTTGCAGCAGCGCCTCGTCGAACACGGTGTCGTTGCGAAATGCGATCACGACGTGCCCGGGCGACGGGGGTCCCTGGGGCTGCACGTCGATACCGTCGCGGGTGCCGACAAAATCGATAAACGCCGGATTGAACGCATCGCAGCCCCCAAGTGCCACGCACAGCCCGACGGCGACCAAAACCGCCAACGGGGAGAAACCGGACCACCCGATCGGCGTTGTTGCTTTCATTGCCAAGCTTCGTCCTTTCCACGAAACACCCCGAGTGGCACCGATTTCCGACCGGTGACCGTGCGTCCACCGGCTGCAAACCGGTACCACATGGGGTTGCGTCGTTATCATGAGGTTTTCAAGTGACCGGTCAAGCCACGAGCCGCGGGTTTTAGCCTGCGGACATCCATGTGGGATGAATCCCACGGCTCGTTCTTGACGTTCGCACGGAGCAGTGTATCGTTCCATGTCGCGCGAATCCTTGCGGATGTGGCGGAATTGGCAGACGCGCTGGCTTCAGGTGCCAGTGGGGGTAACCCCGTGGAGGTTCGAGTCCTCTCATCCGCAAATCGTTTTCCGACAGGCACATACGGTCATGACGCTCTCCGCTGATGCTGCTTCCGGGTGTGCCGACCACGCTGATATGACGTCAGGTGCCGCTGTATTCGGACTCGTCGTTCCCGCTTGATTGTCCGCGCCGCGGTCCCTACCATCGAACGACACTGAGGGAACCCATCGCCGCACGGGTACTTTAGGAGGAGAGAAGCCATGAGACGCATCGCAACCGCGACACTTGCAATCGTGCTGTTTGCCGGATCGGCCTTTGTGACCACGGGGTGCGCAAGCTCGCAGGGTCCGTACTTTCAGCGGACGCGCGCGAACAAGTCACACACGTTCCGAAACCGGATTCACAATCCCAATGACAACCGCTACGTCGAGGCGCCGGAAGCGCCCCGCGGGGAGTGATTCGGTCCACCCGCCAAGACGCCTTCGCACACGGCGTGACGTCGAACGTCCGAGCTTTGCCGCCGCGCATGACGTGTAGGCGCACACTGCGCCCCGGGCGCGAGCTCCGAATCTGCTGAGCGAGTTGCGCGGCGTCCATGATGTTGATCGAACCAACTCCGGTGACGACGTCGCCGCTGCGCAGGCCGGCGTGCGCCGCGGGACTCCCGTCGACAACACGCGACACCACCGCGCCGCGGCACGGGCTCGCCGGTGAGACGCGGACTAACAGACCCACGTGACCGTGCTCGACGCGCTCGCCACGAATCAACCGGTTGATGACGGTGCGGGTGTGCTCGTTCAGCGGGATCGCGTAACCCATGCGTCTGCCGGAGCTGCGGTCCATCGCGGCGGCCGTGCTGATTCCGATCAAACGTCCGTCCGCGTCCAGCAAGGGTCCACCGCTGAACCCCTTCGGCAACGGCACCGTGAATTCGAGCATGGCCCCGTAGAACGTGCCTTGTGACGGGTCCAGGGCACCCTGCAGGCATCGACGCGTTGACGTTAGTCTGCCGGTTTCCGCAGTGAGTCCGATTTCGCCGGATTCGCCGAAGGAAACTCCTACCGCCGTTACTGCGTGACCGGCGGACGCGCCCGTGGGGTCCCCGAATCGACAGGCCGCGTGCATCGCGCGGTCA
>JAJDDR010000042.1 GCA_029260255.1 Phycisphaerae bacterium | reverse complement strand
AAGCGGCTTCGAGCCGGGCGAGAGCGTTTCGTCGAAGACCCGCCCGGCCGTTTCCGGCGCGAGACGGTTCACCGTGTCCTTGCTGACGCCCGCCAACTTGCACAGTTGGCTGAAGCTCCAGTCCGTCATGCGGAAGCTGGCGCTACCATTGAGCCGCAGGTCGAGCCGTCCCATGTCGGGATGCGGCTTGAGATCCTGCGGTTGCGGCCAGTGCTCCACCGACCGCTCCTTCTCGTCATGGCAATGCTGCCACAGTTCGACGAGCGATCCGAATCGTTCATCCGGCGATCGCCGGAACAGCTCATTATGAGCACGCGTGAGTGTTTGCATCGTTCGTTCCTTTCGTTCTGAATTGAGTTCAAGAAAAACCACGAGAGACAACCTTCGGTTGCACCACCGGCCTCTCGGCCGCGCGCTGGACATAAGCCCGGCAAGCCGACGAGGAGCCGCAGACGTCTCGAACAAAACGAGACGTACACTTCTGGTTGTCTGCCCGTGGTTATGGCGTAGTCATCGCGTGGACGCGCATAACAATTTCGTTCGGGATGTCGCATCAACGCCGATAGGCGGTTTCCAACGGCGAAAGCACAGTGTTTTCGGGATGCTAGCCTGGAGGACAACCCAGCCTTGACGCCAAGCAAGTGAGACAACGCGACCGGCCGGTAAAGCTATCTTGCGGCCCTGCCGACCGTTCCAAGGCGACATCGCGGCGCGGTTCAGCGACACACGATGGTGTGAGTGTGATGAGCCGAATTGAGCCGCGAATCGCTTTGTGATTGGGGGTTGATCGATCGAATGGCATCGGATATCTACGAAGAAAGTGAACGCGGCGAGTCCTTGAGGCTTGCGGCATGACGGACGTCTCGGGACGCAACTTCGGCTTGCTCATCGCCTACGTTTTGCCGGGGTTCGTTTCGCTTTGCGGGATGGCCGAGCTTTCGCCAGTCGTGAAGAGTTGGCTCTTGACCGGTTCGATCACGAACGACGCCGCTCCGACCGTCGGCGGGTTCTTGTATCTGACACTTGCGTCGGTAACCGCCGGACTGACGGCGAGCACGATTCGCTGGGCTGTGATTGACCGCGTGCATCACGCGACCGGAATCGAAAAGCCGGAGTGGAATGACGCCGTGTTACAGGAAAAGCTCAATGCATTCGAGGCGTTGGTTGAAAACCATTACCGCTACTACCAGTTCTACGCAAACATGGTCGTGGCAATCGTCGTGCTTCTCGCGGCACGATTCGTGGTATCCGCCGAGTGCATTAGCAAGTTTGACTCGCTGGACGGCGGGCTGTTGTTGATTGGATTGGTTTATTGGGCCGGTTCGCGTGATGCCTTGCGGCATTACTACACGCGGGCGGCGTTTCTTTTGGGCACAGATGAAGGAGATAAGAGCGATGACGAATGGACATGATTCCGGTGGTGGCATGGGTTCCTGTAGCCGCGATGTTCGCGAAGACTCTGCCAAGTCGAAGAAGCTTCCGAAGGTCCCTCGACCAGTGGTCAGTCGAGACGACAAGAAGACCGATGCGGCAGTCGCCAAGGCGAGCACGCCCGGCCAGTAGTGCCACATACGAATTGCCATTGAGTCGAACGCGAAGTTCGACGGCGACAGCCGTGCCGAAAATGGACAGGCCGTACCCGAGGAGTAAACAAGCCAAACGCTCGCATTCCCGAGAGTGTCCCGAGCGCGGGTGACGCGTTGCCTCAGAAGGAGATCGCAGTTCGCCGATTCACCGCACTTCCCGCAATAGCCTATTGGCTAAGCAAGAAGTGAAGTGCGGTGGCGGCTGCGATCGCCAGCACGAACCAAGACACGGACGCCCGCACGTAGTACACGACCGGTGAGGAAGTGAGCCGTCGGCGGCAGTTGAAGCACAATGATGGGTGACTAAGCCTGTCCATGCCGCGAGGATAACACGGTTTTGAAATCTTACTCAAGTGTAATCTGAAGCGTCACGAGTGGCTGAGCGTTTCAGGCTCAAATCGCGTGCATCAGTCTTGCCCAAATGCTGGCAGCGTACGCATTGCAGCGATGAAACTCGACGCGAGCGCGCTCTCGAACTGTTCTCGCTCGACTTCTCGCCCCTTCCCGTTGCTCGGGAGCTTGAGTGGACCCATTCGGTTCGCCTCACGCTCGATTGCTGACAGCCCATGCACAACGCCTCGAAGCACGGCCCGTATCATGTGGCTGTTGCTGAGTCGTGTGCCCGTTGCGTTCCGATATACCTGCACCAAACGAGTTAGTGCTTCCTCGGCCGCCGGCGTTAGGGTGAGTTCACGTTTGATAACGGCTGACTTCGTAATGCGGCTGCCGGTCGCCACGGGTTCAGGTTGGATCGGGTCGGGCACTTGCTCAGGTGAGGCCGTGGAAGACAGTGCCCTGGCAACGGCGCTCCGGTCGAAGAGCCGCGCGACCGAGCTTGACGGTGGTTTGTTGCTCAGTGCCTTCGCCATGGTCACCCCATCGCCAAAGCAGCGTCCAGTTCATCCGCCACTACCACGGGAGCGACGGCCAGCAACGGCAGTTCTTCCAGTTCGCCAGCCAGATAGGCGTCACGGTTCAGCACGCGATGCTCGACCTCACGGGCAAGCTGCTTGTACTGTCTGGCGACACGGATACGATCGTGTTTGGGTAACTGGAAAAGCGTCTTCCCTTTGCCGGACAGCATGGGAATGATCACCGCCTGCGAAATGACCGTGCAGAATCGTCGCCCCGGCATGGCTTCGCTGACAACAGCATCAAGATCGGCTTTCAGTCGCGTCGCCCGACCATCGACGTTGGTGAACACAATCCCGAGCACTTCCAACTCCGGGTTGCGTCGGGCACGTACATCGGCGATGTCGTTGAACGCCTCTGAGAGTCCGCCGAGCGACAACGGATGCGGGAAGGCTGAAAGGAGGAACCACTCCGACGACGCATAGGCCGCCACTGTCGTGATGGCGGCCGCCGACGGCGGGGTATCCAGAAACACGAAGTCGTAGAGCTGTCTGGCCAGTGCCAGCGGTCGGTCCAGGATGCACGTCCGATCCACGAACTTCGAGAGGACAACGTCCAGCTCGGAGAGCTGCGGCCTCGATGGGACCAGATGGACTCCCTTGGGAAGGCTCTCCCTGATTGCTAGCGTTTGAACGGTTTCATCCGTGGTCAGAAGCTCCAACGAGCCAGCGAAACTGTTCTCAGGAACTCCCAGATGACGAGTTGCCCCGGCCGCCGGATCCAAGTCGATGATGAGGCACCGGTATCCACGCAGCCCCAAAGCTGCGGCAATATGCACGCTGTTTGTTGTCTTCCCAGTGCCGCCTTTTTGATTCCCGACGGCGATGACGATTCCCAGTGGCGTGTTCTGTTTCATGAGTCCCTCCGTAATTCGGTTTGCTTCAAACATCCTTCATCATTTCTCCACGCGCGGAGGCCACTTGGATGTCCTGCTTTCCGGCAATCCCGATGGCCTGATCGCGTGCATCTACTGCTTACCGCAAGTCCGTGGGCGAGCGCAAGACCTTTTTCGGATTGCGAATGCTGCCGCGTAACACTGGGCCGGCGTTCCCGCCTGCGGGATGGCGGGCCTTCCGGCTTTGCTTCTGCCTATTGCACGACGGTCCAATTGTGTGTGATGCTCTTCTTCGGGCCGCATGGGTGCGAACACATGCGGCTGCAAACGACATCAGAGTGTTGAAGAAACCGAAGGCGAGACAATCTGTTGAGCACGATAAGCCAACCGCTTCGGGTTGGTTTCGAGTGGAGGTGAGACGCATAGCACGCTGACCAATTCGGCGATGCGTCCCGTCCAAGCATGTGTGACAGGCTCACGCTAGCGCGTTCTTGGTCCTTGTGTCAAGAGCGAAAGCACCCTGTCCGCGCCCGTGCTGTGCGTTGTTTCGCCTGAGAAAGCAGGAGAAGCCAATGAACAGGAAAAAACGAAACGATGTGAACTACATGCAATTCCGCGGCGGCTACGTTCTCGTCGAAAGAGCGGAGCTTGAGGCGATCATCGAGGGCTACAAGAGACGGGAGCTCAGGCGAAATGAGCTACGGTTCTACGCCGCAATGTGCGAGCAGAAGGGGCTGCATCGAAGGAGCAAGGTGGACATCGCTCACACCCTTAACTGCAAGAGCAACGTGACAGGCATCAGGCGTCTTTCTAGCGGCATAATCGAACGTGCCCAAGCGAACATAAGGACCATCCTTGAATCTTCCCCCCAGAGCGATTCTGAGCGGCGTATCGCGCTATCTCGCAAGATGCTCAAGCATTCAGCGAGGGGGCAGGGTACGTCGAACGAGATTATCGTAATGCTGTACTACTGCATGCGGCGTCTTCCGCAACGTCACCCCCTTGACCGGCTGAAGGAAAACGAACGCTACGCCCGGTTTACGTATCGCGAGCTTGAAGAGGTGAGCGGAATCCCGCGAGCGAATAGCTGTCGAGCCGTAGCCAAGCTCCGAGCCAAGGGCATTCTGAACACGGCGTGGGTCCAGAAACAAAACGAGAATCGATTCGGGCTCTTGTTCATTGACGGTTCGCTCGTCTCGCTTACGTGCCCGCAACAGGGGTCGAACAGATGCCAACCACCAATGACCGCACCGCACGAAACGACAACGTCTTTGAGCAGAATCGACAACGCCCCCCGGCACGAATCGACAACGCTAAGAAACGATAATCCTAAAACAGATTATCCAAACAGTTCAATGAGATGTTTCTCTAGGAATCCTGACACGAGAACCAGGCGGCAGTGCGACTTTGAGCGCATCCGGCGAAGAGCTGAGCAGATGAAGGCCGACTCGGTCGCGCAGGCGGCGTAGCAGATGGCCCCGACGGGGATGGTCGGCGAGTAGCGAGCCCCCGGCTTCCGGGAGCAGGGCTCCGGTCCGCTTGCGGGACCGCGTGACTACGAGACGACGTGGAGTAGTGCGTTCCATCACGCGACGCCTCGGTATCAGCAGCGCACGGTCACGATTACCGTCTCTTTTGAATGGCCTTGACCCATTTCTCGAGGATCTCGATATCGTCCTTGACCTCGTCGGGCTCAGGAAACCGAGGGTTTTCCGCAGCAGCTTGGTCGTGGCCCGGAAGCCACCGAGAACACTTGGTCATCCCGGCCTCCAGAGTCGTGCAATCATTGTCACAAATGTCGGACAGGTGCTTTGCTTGCTGGGTTTGAACACCGACTCGATAACGTTCAACAACGCCGCCGAGCAGCACTTCCTCGATACCTCGTTCCCACGCTTCTCGCAAGAGCCCGTATATGCGCGAGGCCTCCCGCTCGTACTGGTCCTGTTCACCGTCTCGATGCGACTTTTCCGCGGCCTGCCACAGGTTCTTCAGATGGCCGATCCGTGACTTGACCTTCATGGCTGGCCACGGCAACTGTTGCGACGACAAGCCAGTGGCAGTCCGGTCTCGCCGCAGGTACTGATGCTTGACCTCAACGCCTAGCTCCTTCGCCTCTGCGGCAAGGGCAAGCAGAAAGACGATGTCGTGGGTGAAGACCACGACCTGTCGTGATCGCGATTCGACGACCAAACGCTTAGCGACATCGCCTCGCCAATGGTGGTCGAGTGAGGACACGGGGTCATCGAAGAGAATTGCCGAATGATCTGCGGCCGTGCTTAGCTCGGCGAAGAATGATGCGATTGAAAGGCAGCGGGCTTCTCCTTCGCTGACGACCCTCGGAACCTCGACGCCCGGCGCTCGTTTGAGTTCCAGCTTATGATATAGGGATCCGCGCGACCCGCCAGCGGGTACCATTTGCACTTCAACGTGGTCAAATCTGAGTGCTCTAAGCTCTTCCGCGAACCTCTTGGCAAGTTGGTCGCTGACGGCTCGTTTTGTAACCTCGGTGCTCTTACGCGTGATAGCGGTTGTGCGCGTTTCGTCGAGACAGAGTTGGTAAGCGGCGATCTTTTTTTTCCGTTCGATTTCATCGAGGACAACGGCTAGGTGCTCCGCTAGGATCTTTCTCGCTTCAAGTTCATGGAGTTCCCGCTCGATCAGGGCCAATGCGTCTGGCTGCCCGCTCTCCCGGAGCTCTTTCGCTCGATCTCTCAGACCATTTGTGTAAACCGTCAAGGCGTCCTTTTTCAGTGGATTCGTTGGGAGGCTGTCGGGACACGGCAATTGCTCCGCTAGCGCCTTCGTCACTGCCGTTCTGCGGGCTTCAGCCGCCTCCAGGCACAAGCGAGTTGCGTCCGCCAAGCTCGCGTCGTCAAGCTGCAGCTCGTCGATCACTTCCGTCGCGGCCGAATCGAGTAGAACAGCCTCAGCGATCTGCTCGCGCCGTTCGTCGTATTCACTCGCAGCCTTGTCGTGATCGCGCTGGACCGCGGAGTTGAGAAACTCCTGAAAACGGCGCAGGCGTTGTACGCCATCGTCCTGGAGTTCTTGCTGGCATAGCACACAACGTGCGTCCGGCTCTGTCACTGGGAAAGGGCGATCCGGGTAGGCCTCCGCCGAGGAGAAACGCTCTGCGGCAGCCCAAAGTGTGCGCCACACGGCTGACCCAGTATTTGGCAAAGATTGATCTTCAAAGCTCGCGCGTCGCATTTCCTCAGCGACCTGTTGAGTCTCGCACATTCGGTCGCGCGCAGAAAAGAGGGCTGTTATCGCCGAGTCAGAAAGCACGGCCGTAGCCGCATCGACCCTTTCTCTGAGCGTTTCTGCCCGTTTTGCACGAAGCTCTAGAGTGCGCGCACTCTTTTCGGGATCATCCGATTGCAGATCGTGGAGTCTCTTGCGCAGCTCCTCAAGGCGCGTCTGTTCTATTGTCGTCAGAGATGCGAGTTCCTTGACCACCGTTGGCGCTGTGAGGGATGTAAGGTCAGCTATCAACTCATGGACCTTCGTTTCCTGAGCGACCTCGGGGAATGCGAGCGTTTGGGCCGCAAGCTCCTTCCGCTCTTTCTCTAGGGCCTTCTTGATCGCTTCCGACGCATCAGAGAGCCTGTCGAACAAGTCAAGACCTAGAGGGCGAAATGCAACATCAGTCCGCTCTGCGATGTAAACACTGGCGCAGTGACGGTCGAAGACACTGACCCTGGACAGAAACGCGTCCGGAGGCTTGTCATCATCCCAAAGAATATCCCGCGACTTTCCATCGGCCGTGAACTTGATCTTCGCAGACGGTCGCCCGGGCGCGGCTCCGGACACGACATTGCCGAGGATCTCCTCGGCCCCACGAGCGCGGCACGCCCGCTTCAGGATCCGCGTGTAGCCGGATTTGCCTGCGGCATTGGCGCCATATACAACGGTCAGCGACCGTTCGAACTCAATCCTTTGATCCTGCCCGAGTGCGTTTACGCCGGCAAGGTGCGTGAGCGATTCGAGGAAAACGGGGATCTTGCCGGCATCCGGCTGTGGGAGGTGGTTCGCATCGAGCGGCTGCGCTTTTACCTTGTCGCTCAACCCGTGGCGGGACTTGCAGAGGCTCGCAAGCGCCGTGATGTCCTCCTGCTTAAGATCGCCCTGTGTGACCAGCCGCCGCAGCGCATCTCGCTGCCACGGTGGTCGGTCTAAGGACCATTTGAGGATTTCCTTCAGGACGTTGACCGCCGCCACGGGCATTCTCCGAACTTCCAGTGGCCATTGGAGGCTCACGGTACGCCTGGGCACACGCGCCTCGGCCGACGACGATCATACGCCCACACCCTCCTCTCGCAAGTCCGGATACTCTGGAAACACCGCGCTGCAAGACCAACGCGGCTGTGGACGCCGAGCTTGCCGTACAGCCGTTCGAGGTGCGTATTGACGCTCCGCGACGAGATGCCCGAGGGTGCCCGATCGCGTCGGTCTTCACATCAGTCACGATGATCGCCCGCACGATCTGGGCCTGCTGCGGTGCCGCCGGCTCCGCCGTTCGGTGCAACCTGCACCCTACTCTCAAATCTGTTCGACCAAGTTCGGCGCAGCCGCCGCCATCAAATCCCTGATCGGTTTCCGCTGCGTAAGTAGGTTCGGCAAGGTGGTCGCCGCTTCGTCCGACAGGACGAACCAGCGCCGCTTGTAGTTGATGATCTCCTCCGACAAGCCATAGCGCCGCAGTTCCTCACGATTACCGGGAACCCCGTTGAACACCAACTCCACCACCTCGTCGCCCGCGATGCTGGCCGAAGTGAGCTGCCAGCCGTTGTCCAGTTCAATAACGGCGCCGCCGATCAGCAGGACGACGATCTCCGCCGGCGAGGCCTCGCCCAGCGGTGTCCCGATGCCGAGCCGCTGCTTGACGTTCGGCACATCGGATGCGCTCAGGTTGAGACCGACCAGGGCTTGACCATCGGCGAGGACGGCCCGCGCGATCTTGACGGTCTGAATGCCCGACGAGCCC
>JAJDDR010000410.1 GCA_029260255.1 Phycisphaerae bacterium | reverse complement strand
GTGTTGGCGCTCGCGCGGACGCGCAGGTCAATACCGCCTTCCGGGCCGACAGAACATGGGCGGCCGCGCGCCACCGCCTTGCGCACCAGCAGATACGCAACCTCGTTCACGCCTCAGAAACACCGGCAGTGCCATTCGGGACAGTTCTCCAAGTGGCAGCCATCGAGACTGGAATCCAAGAAAGTCAGATGCACGACCTGCCAGCATTCAGAATTCGCTATCGCATCTCAGCAGAAAACACTGAACCCCGCGAAGGCGAGGGTGTAGTGCAGGCAGCCGATTTGCTGCGTCTGCTACCCATCTACGACGCAGACTCCACTGATCCCATCTGACCGCCCTTGGCGCAGCGCCGCGCAGGTAGCCGGCCGGTTTCCATCCGGCAAGGCGACGATTCAGGCGACTGAAGCCGCGGCGAGCGTCCTCCGATCCAGCACCGAGTCCGGGTCAAGCTGGTATGGCAGTTCGATGCGTCTGGAGGAAAAGATGCCGTTGGCGTAGCAGTAGATGAGCAGTTGCAGCATCATCTTCGGCGGGAACTGCTCTGAGCCGCAGCCCCGCAGGCTGATCTTCAGCGTCGGGAGCTTCATCCCCGCGCCAGCCTCGATGACAAAATGGACCATGTCGTCCTCCGGCACCCACTCACGCAGGTCCGGCGGCAGCAGCATGGGCGTGTCCCGATCGACATTTACAAATCTGGTAGCCATCCCGGGAGGATACCCGCCGCCCCAGAAATCGCACGGAAAAAGTCCGACAGGCTCCTAGCCGATACAACAGACGCGGTCTCTGGGAGGCCGCGTTGGGCTTGCTTGATGGCACGGGAATCGCCTGCTAGAATCCATCGAGGTTCACACGGCACGTTTTCGGACCTGTGATCGCGGGCGACGCAACCAGGGGTCCAGCAATCTGAGAACGCCCGGACGGGTCCGTACTTGGGCGGGAGTTCGGTGTCTGATTGAGTTCTTGGGAGCGTTGTGGGGCGGCACGCGCGTCGCGACACGGCGGTCCAACGGGAAGGAGACTTCGGAAAGATGTTTGAGCGTTTTACAGATAGGGCCAGAAAGGTCATGGCACTCGCCAACCAGGAGGCCCAGCGCTTCAACCACGAGTACGTGGGCACCGAGCACATCCTCCTTGGGCTGGTCAAGGAAGGCTCGGGCGTGGGCGCCAACGTGCTCAAGAACCTCGACGTCGATCTGCGCAAGGTCAGGCTGGAGGTGGAGAAGCTGGTCAAGAGCGGCCCTGACATGGTCACCATGGGGAAGCTCCCGCAGACGCCGCGGGCCAAGAAAGTCATCGAATACGCGATCGAAGAGGCCCGCAACCTCAACCACAACTACGTCGGGACCGAGCACCTGCTGCTCGGACTACTCCGCGAGCAGGACGGCGTGGCCGCCCAGGTGCTGATGAACCTCGGGCTGAAGCTCGAAGAGGTTCGCGAGGAAGTGCTGAATCTGCTCGGTGCCAGTGGCGACCTGGACGAGGGTCAGCCGATGCCCTCGACCGAAGGCGGCAAGAAAGGCAAGAGCAAGACCCCCGCGCTGGATTCGTTCGGCCGGGATCTCACCGAACTCGCGCGTGAGGGGAAGCTCGACCCGGTCATCGGCAGGGCGCGCGAGATCGAACGCGTGATTCAGATCCTCTGCCGCCGCCAGAAGAACAACCCGGTTCTGCTCGGCGAGGCGGGCGTCGGAAAGACGGCCATCGTCGAGGGGCTGGCCGCCAAGATCGTGGGCAACGACATCCCCGAACTGCTGGCCGACCGGCGCATCGTGGTGCTCGATCTGGCGATGATGGTTGCGGGAACCAAGTACCGCGGACAGTTTGAAGAGAGAATCAAGTCGGTTATGAACGAGGTGCGCCGCGCACGCAACGTCATCCTGTTCATCGACGAGTTACACACGCTGGTCGGCGCCGGCGGCGCGGAAGGCGCCATCGACGCGTCCAACGTGCTCAAGCCGGCACTGAGTCGGGGCGAGATCCAGTGCATCGGTGCGACGACACTCGATGAATACCGCAAGTACATCGAAAAAGACGGCGCGTTGGAGCGTCGATTCCAACAGATCATCGTCGAGCCGCCCAACCGCGATGAATCGATTGAAATCCTCAAGGGCTTGCGCGATCGATACGAGGCGCACCACCGGGTGCGGTACACGGACCACTCGCTCGAGCAGGCCGTCGATCTGTCCAGTCGCTATATCTCCGGGCGCGTGCAGCCCGACAAATCGATCGACGTCATCGACGAGGCCGGTGCCCGCTTGCGGCTGAAGACCATGACCAAGCCGCCGCAGTTGACCGAGATCGAAGAGGAGGTCTCGCGACTGCTCGGCGAGAAAGACGAGGCCGTCAAGAACGCGGACTACGAGCGCGCCGCCGAGCTGCGCGACCAGGCCGAGTCCATCAAGATCAAGAAACGCGAGATGAAGCAGGAGTGGCGCGACCAGTCCAACGAGACAGATGGCGTGGTCGACGAGGAAGTGATCGCCGAGGTCATCTCCAGTATGACCGGCATTCCCTTGACGCGCATGGACAAGGACGAGGCCGCCCGCCTGCTGTCGCTCGAGGATGAGCTCCACAAACGGGTCATCAGCCAGAACGAGGCCGTCAACTCCATCGCCCGGGCTGTCCGGCGCAGTCGCAGCGGGTTGAAAGACCAGAATCGCCCGATGGGCAGTTTCGTGTTCGTGGGTCCGTCGGGCGTGGGCAAGACGTACCTGGCCAAGTGCTTGGCCGAGTTCATGTTCGGGAACGCCGACTCACTCATGGTGCTCGACATGTCCGAGTATATGGAGAAGCACAACGTGTCTCGCCTCATCGGCGCCCCGCCCGGGTACGTCGGCTACGAGGAAGGCGGGCAGTTGACCGAGCGCGTTCGGCGTCGTCCCTACTGTGTCATCCTGCTCGACGAAATCGAGAAGGCCCACGGCGATGTGTTCAACATGCTGCTGCAGATCATGGAGGAGGGTCGCCTGACCGACTCGTTCGGTCGGCACGTCGATTTCAAGAACACCATCCTCATCATGACGAGTAACATCGGTGCGTCCAAAATCACGCATCAAGAGGCGTTCGGCTTCCAGAAACGCGACGAGGACGTGTCCTACGAGAAAATGAAGGACACGCTCAAGAAGGAGTTGGAAGAGCACTTCCGTCCGGAGTTCATCAACCGCCTCGACGAGGTCATCGTCTTCCGCAAGCTGCTGCACGACGACCTGGTGAGCATCGTCGATCTTGAGGTGGCCAAGCTGGCCGATCGTCTGCGGACCAAGGGTCTCGAACTCGAACTGACCCAGGGGGCGAAGGACTTCCTCATCGACCGCGGAACCGACGAGAAGTTCGGAGCCCGTCCGTTGCGCCGGGCCATCGAACAGTACGTCGAGGATGCGCTCTCCGAGGCGATCCTGCGGAACGAGTACGACAACTGCGACACCGTCGTGGTCGACGTGAAGAAGGGCAAGACAGAGGACGATCTCGAAATGCTCATCTTCAAGGGTGAAAAGCGGGCGACCGACGAGCCCGAGCCGGCCGTCGCCGGAAGCGCCAGCGACGCGACGTAGCAAGCGAAGCGCTACACGGAATCAACAACGAAAGCCCCCGCCGCGCCGAGGGCTGTCACCGGTCGAGACCGGCGCATCCGTGCTTCGACCTGCCGTGTGGGCAAACGACGGTTGTGGCGGCGTTCGTTTTCGATGCCGGGGTGGGTTTGCCCCAATACGGTTCCTCTACGGACTGACTCACGGCATTCGATCCAGCCGACGGCTCCAGTGGGCCTGCCGCCATGCGGTCGATTCTCTGTGGTTGGTAGAGGGGCGGACCATCGACCGCGCCACGTTTTGTGATTTCCGCACGAAGTTCAAACGAGAACTCAAGGATCTGTTTCGGCAGATTGGCCGGATCGCGATGCAGCTGGGCCTGAACCTGCAGCTTCCGAAGCAACCGCCGCCGCGTATTCGAAGCGGAGAAATCATCATGCCGCCGGAGCCTCCAACGTGGCTTTGTAGTGCAGACCTTGGGGGTTCAAACCGCCCTATCGACCCCGCCAACGCGGTTCAACCCACGAATCTGCGTGTCCTTGCGGTGAGTGTGCATGATGTGATTTGAACGGGCCGGTATCGTCGTCCGCAGACCGATGGTGGTCTGGAGGACGGCTGATGCGATCCAAAGGCAGAGGCGCGGAACCCGTACGGTTTGCGGCGCTTCGGCAGCGTTTTGAGCAGTGGCGGGCCACGCGCCTGGGGCGTGGGCGAATCCCCGAACGACTGTGGACATCAGCGGTAACACTGGCCGGAGCGTACGGACTTTGCCGAACGGCACGGACGCTCGGGCTGGACTACAACG
>JAJDDR010000409.1 GCA_029260255.1 Phycisphaerae bacterium | reverse complement strand
GTGGATGCCGTGGAACTACCGAGAAATACTCGAGCTCCCCGCCACGACTACGGATGCCGCCCGCGCCTAATCGCCGCTGATCCCAAGCCGAATCGCCCGCCCTCGAAAAAAACGGCTGTGCACGCTCCCCGGAAGGACACGCAAGAAGGGGCAATGCCGTGCGCGTCGTGGCAACAGGCATGAAGCGAAAGCGGGTGATGAGATTCGAACTCACGACATTCACGTTGGCAACGTGACGCTCTACCACTGAGCTACACCCGCAAGAGCGGTTTTTTTCGGCTTCGTACTACTTTTCTTCGCCGCCTCGTACTACAATTCGATGAGGCGGCAGCCGTTTCCGCAAGCGCACGGCATCATACACGAGGTTGGGACGGTGGACAAGCATCGGAAAACGCGGATTCCAAAGCTCAAATTCACCGAGGTCCAGGACATCGGCTGGCACGTCTCTTACCGAGATCCCGTTACGAAAACGCCACGACGTTACCGCTTCGGCATCAGAGAGCGAGCCCGCGAGGAAGAGGCCCTTGCAGCCTATCACCGCTGGCTCGGAGAGCACCTGAACGGAGAAACCCCCAAGCTTCGGTCCGCTCCCCAACCGATGAGCCCAGGAGCGAGTGAACCGGCACCACGTCCAACCGTAACGCTGGCAGCCTCCGAGCCCGGAAGCGTAATGGACATCGCATCAGGGCTCATTTCTTCTCTTGAGGCTCGTGTACGGGAACCGGATGAACGGCGTCGCCAAGGCACGATCGCAAGACGCGGTTTCATCGACCGACGACGCCACATCCGTGATTTCCTCGCGTACCTGAACGAGCAGCACGGCAAGGGAACCACGTCACGTGTGCTTCTTAGCGAGATTTCGCTGGCGGATGTCGAAGGGTACAACCGCTGGGTCGTCCGCCAGGGTTATTCGTTCGCACAGGTGAACGGTCGGATGCAGATGGTCAAACACATCATCGACCGCGCCGGCCGGCCCGAACATGGCGGTCAGGTGCTGTCGTGGAATTGGGATTCTCGCGACGTTGGTAACGGAAAGCCCGTCAAAGTGAGACCGCTTCCCACGCGACAGCAACTCAGGGAGGTTCTTGCCGTTTGCGACCTACGCGAACGAACCATGATCTGGATGGCGCTCGGTCTCGGGTTTGGTCAGCAAGACCTCGCTACCGTTCTCGTCGGACAGATCGACCGCCAGGGCTACGACCTCAGACGGAGCAAAACCGGCATCGAACGATACGGTTCAACGCCGCCGCTTGTTTGGGCTCATATCAAACGGTACGTCGCTGAGTCTTCTCGAAGCCGCGGCGAGCTGCTTTTCGTTACGCGCCTTGGACGCCCACTCGTTCATGATCGCGGTGACTCGGTTACGCAGTGGTGGTCGAAACTCAGAAAGAGCATCGGAGAGACGAAGGAATCGCTTGGCGGATTCTACACGCTGCGTCACGTTGGCGCGACTGAATACGGGTCGCGTTCCGGTTGCTCCATCGCCGACATTCGCCGTTGGCTCGGGCACAGCGCCAGCTCCCAAATGGCCGACGTGTACATGCGCCCCATTCGGCCTGAGTATCGCGAAGTCGTTGCGTGGGTGCGAAAGCGGCTTGCGTCGAAGGTTCTCACGGAACCGTCGAAGTAGAGGCAAGCGAAGTTTGCCGTCACGCCTCCCGGCCGTTTCCGCGTATGCGATGTTAGGCCGCTAGCGAACCATAACACCTCTTGAAGCCTCCACGTCCGCAACCTCGATGTCGGAGGCCAAGGCACGCCGAACGCGAATCCTCTCGTCCGGTTCATTGGTGTCCTTGCGGTGAGCGTGCATGATGTGATTTGAAGGGGCCGGCATCGTCGTCCGCAGACCGATGGTGGTCTGGAGGACGGCTGATGAGATCCAAAGGCAGAGACGGGGAACCCGCACGTGCTCCTCTCGGCGGGCGATCACGGTGCCAGTCGAAACGCGTCGCGGACGCGGTGGGCGCGCTCGGTGTATCGCGGGAACAGTCCGGCGTCGATGAGTTCGTAGAGGCGGACGACCTGGGAGGGGTGGTAGTCCTTGCGGAGATAGAGCTTGGGGTTGTCGACGGGCCACTGGGGGATCGGGTCGAGGCGGCCGCGGGCGAACTCGTCGACGGTTTGGAGCACTTTTTCGATTCCGGCGAGTATGGTCTTGCAGCCGACGGTGTGCGGCATGTCGGCGGCGGTGATGTCCGGGCGGGCGTGGTGGAGGATCGGACCGGTGTCGATGCCCGGGTCGATCATGTGGATGGTGGCTCCGACGAACTCGGGCTCTTCGTTGACCAGCGGGTAGAAGTTGGCGGCGTTGCCGCGGTAGTAGGGCGAGAGTCCGAGGTGCATGTTGATCATGCGGTCGTGGAAACGGTCGATCAACGGCTGTTTGATAAGCCCGGTGCCGTAGACGAGGACGAAGTCGACGCGTTGGGCTTCTAGCATGTTCGCCGTTTCGGGGCTGTTGAGCGTCTTGGCGTCGACTGCCCGAACGACGCACCCAGCCGTAGTGGTCAGGGGTTGGGCGTTGTGGCCGAGGTAGGCGAGTTCCTGTCGGCGGCGTTCGTCGAAATGATGTTTGATGATTCCCGCGGTTCGCGCGTCGATGTGTTCGGCGGCGGTGTCGGCGGGGACGTAGCCGGTGTCCTGGTAGGCGACGGCGGTGACATTGAATCGCGCGGCAATTGCGTTGACAAAGTAGCGGTGGCGAACGTCGTCGCTGGTCAGGATTCCGATGCGTGGCGGCATGGGTGGTCTCTGTGTGCGGACCGCTCCCTTACGGTCGCGGCTCGGTCCAGGAAGACGTCATCAACTCTGAGACACTACGCTAGAAGGTGCCGTCGGCTTTTTTGGGCAGTTCCGGTGCCGCGATCTTAATCGGATCTCCGGACAAGGATTCCAGGAACGCGATCAGGGCGCTCTTTTCCGAATCGGTCAGGTGCAGCGGCTTGAGCAGCGGGGACTTGTTGGGCAGGTCGCCGCCGCCGCGGTCATAGAAGTCGATCACATCTTCGAGTGTGAGGAACGCGCCGTTGTGCATGTAGGGGGCGGTGTCGAGAATCTCGCGCAGCGAAGGAGTTTTGAACTTGAATCGGTCGGCGGCGGACTTGGTGATGAGCTCTCGGCCGTAGTCGGCGTCGATCCGGTAGTTCTTGTAGCCGGCGTCCTTGGCGAAGAAATGACGCGTGGCGATACGGTCGGAGTCCTTGTTGAGCGGCTCGATCTCGGGCACGCCGGTTGCGTGAAGCGCGGTGTCGTCGAGCATCGGTCCGTGGTGGCATTGGAAGCAGCCGGCCTTGCCCTTGAAGAGCTTCAGGCCGGCGATCTGCTCGCCATCAAGGGCCGACTTGTCTCCCTCGAGGTAGGCGTCGAACGGAATGTTGCGCGAGACGATGGTGCGTTCGAAGGCCGCGATCGCCTTGGCCATGTTGTCGAACGTGACGTCCGAGTTGAACACGTTCTTGAAGGTCTTTACGTAGTAGGGGATCTGGCTGAGCTTCTCGACGAGGTGTCCCGGATTCTGGTTCATCTCGATGGGCGCCTGGACGGGCCCCTTGGCCTGGTCCTCGAGGCTGCCGGATCGGCCGTCCCAGAAGAGGCTCGTTGCGTAGGCGGCGTTCAAAATGGTGGGGACGCCGCGCCAGTGCTTGGTGCCGGGATAGGCTTCCGACAATTGGGCGGCGTTGGAGAACCCTTTGGCGGGGTCATGGCATTTGGAGCAACTGATGCTGCTGTCGCCGGCGAGGCGTGGGTCGAAGTAGAGTGTCTTGCCGAGTTCGATCTTGGCCGGCGACATCGGGTTGTCCTTCGGCACGACGGTGTGGATAGACGGCAAGGGGGCGAGGGGTCGGGGCTCGGCACTCAGCGGGCCGGCGTGGATCGTGAAAGCAATGACACACGCGGCGAGCACGAGGGCATTGGTGTTGAATCTCATGGAATCGATGCTCCTGTCGAAGTTTCGATCGGTTCGTTAGTTCGGGGTCAGCTTGAATTCGACGGTGGCGGTTCCACCCGCGTCGACATGCACCCGCCGGGTTTGCTCGCCGAGGTGTTCCTGCCAGACGACGAGGTCGTAGTCGCCGGGGGGTACGTCGGTGAGTGCGAATCGGCCGTCGGCAGCGGTGACGGCGTGATACGGGTGCGGCAGCACGTAGACGAACGCTTTCATCCAGTTATGCACGGCGCACGTTACGTTGGCAAGCCCGGGGCGCTTGATCGAAAACTCGTTGCGCAATCCCTTCTTGGGCTGCATGGGGTTGAAGAGCGTGACCATGTTCTGGACGCATTGGGCGTTGTGAGCGACGGGGTCTTTGTTGACGACGTCGAACTTCTCTTTGGTGTGTATGACCTGCACGTGCGGGACGAAGGTGCAGTGCTCCTGTTTGATGGTGGACTTGGCCGTTGGCTTGGGAATGGCCTTTCCCTTCTTGATGTTTCCGAGGAAGACGATGGCGTCGGCCAAGTGCCCGTCGGCGTCGACGGTGACGCGCGGTCGGGTCTTCGCCCGCGTATCGCAGGTCTCGTGGTCTTTGACGATCTGGATCTTCTCGGGCTCGGGTGCGGCGGCGGCGAAGATGACGACACCCTCGATGGTTCCGCCGTCTGTGACCGTGGTTACGTCGTACTTGTTGCTTATCCGCTTAGGCCGACTGCGGCGGCGGCGAGTCTGTTGGGCGTTGAGGGTGACGATCACATCGCGGTTGCGGGCGATGATCTCCGGTGTGTCGGCCGTGTCAGGCGGCCGGTCGCTTGCGGTGACCGGGGTCATCGGAATCAGTGCGATGAGAACGAGTGTGGTGTAGTTGATCGCTGATCTCACGGTTGATTACTCCACCAATAGTGAATGTTCGCTTTCTACCCAAGGCGAGCGTTTGTCGCAAGCGCAGTGGTTCAGGCCGACAGCAGACACAACGCGATGAGGAGGATTCCGAGTAAAGCGAGGGCGGCACCCTTGTGGAATTGCGGTTCGATGGACAGGGACGCCGTCACCGCGGCGGGGAGGCGTTTGACCCGGAAGACCCGCAGCCCGCTGCCGACGGCGACGATCCCGCAGAAGAAACCGACGACGAGGCCAAGCCCCAGCCCGAGCCCGACACGGTCGGCGACGAGGGCCGCGTAGCCGAGCGCGACGGCGTAAGCGCCGAATGTCAATCCATCGTTCGCGTTCTTCATCCCGGCGGTCGCTGCCGCGTGGTCCTTTGCGGCGTGTCTCAACTCCGCGAAGGTGGGCGTGCAGCCGCACTCCGGGCATCGCCGGGCGAGCGTCGAGCGCAGGTCGTAGCCGCATTCGGGGCAGATGGGCGGAACCCGCTCTTCCCAGACGCGACCGAACACGAGTTGTTGTGTGTCGTTGTCCCGCACGCTTCGTATCCGGCTTTCCAGGTACGGCAATCGCCGCCGGTGTCCCTGCGCTAACCCCA
The DNA here is from genome assembly GCA_029260255.1 of Phycisphaerae bacterium. Lineage (GTDB taxonomy): Bacteria > Planctomycetota > Phycisphaerae > UBA1845 > UBA1845 > OFTM285. Next base: position 1,637 of record JAJDDR010000409.1, on the reverse strand, counting down.
TGACCAGGCGAAGCGGCTCTTGAAGTGACGATAGTACAACCCGATGACGCGCATCGCGACGACCCAGGCGTAGAGCTCGGCGACTTCGAGGACCATGGCCAGCGCCAGCGGGTGGCGCGCGCCGGCTCCAGCGCCTTGAATCGCTCCCCGGCTCGCGTACCACAAGACGCCCAGCGCGACCGCGGTCAGAAAACACGCCAGAAGGTAGGGGATAAACGTCTTGGCGATGGTGCCGAGAATCAAGTCGAACCGGTAGAAGGAAGACACCCCGCCAAGTGCGATCACGAGGACCGACATCGGCCAGAGAAACACGGCTGCTGCGATCAGGCCGAAGAGCCCCGGGTCGTGATTGTTGATGAGAACGATGATGCCTTCGTTGCGGATGCCGGCGTAGATGATGGCGGGAATCAGAACGATGACCCATGTGGCCAGGAACTTGAAGAGCGGTGCGATGACGTTGTCCACGATTCCGTCGGCCATGTGTATCGAGGGCAACTCCGAGTTGCCCTGGGCGGCTTCTTGGACGACGCCGAACAGGAACGCCCAGATCCACCCGGATATGATCACTTGCGCGAGGAACAGGATGATCCCCAGGTAGAACATGCCCGGCATCGAGGCAAGCACCGGTTGCATGGCCGCGATCGCCCCGATGATCAGAAACGTGATCAGGTTGGCCGGTTCGGATACGAAGAGGAAGCTCCAGGAGCAGTCGCGCCAGTAACCGGCGATTGACACCGGCGCCAGTTCTACGTGCGACTCGCTCGCGCCCCCGGTTTCGTCGACAAGCGGGGGGATCCAGGAGGGGCGTTGCTCTTCGCTGGCGGGGGCGGCGGGGATGGGGATGGCCGCGTCGCAGTGTTTGCACTTCGCTCGCTTGCCGGCCAGATTCTCGGGCACGCGGTAATGGGCACCGCACGTACATGTTACTTTCAGCATGGATGTGCTCCATATCGCCGCCGGTCGATGAGGTGCATCGTGTGGGCGGTGCATGATTCTCTCATATTGCTTCGCGGATGTGTATTAGAAAAGTGTCGATTGTGTGTAACGGCCGTTCCATCATGCCCACGCAAGCGTGGGCATGCCACCCAGAACGGGGTACATGCCACGGTGGGTTGACGGGTTCGGCGGCGGCGGATATCGTGCTTTGGGGTTGGATCGTGAACTATCCTGTCACAGGTGGGAACACCAAGGAGTATTGAACATGGCGCATGAACTGCCGGCACTGCCGTACGCCTTCGACGCGCTGGAGCCGCACATCGACGCGAAGACGATGGAGATTCACCACGACAAGCACCACGCGGCGTACGTGGGCAAGCTCAACGCGGCGCTTGAGGGTCACGCGGATTTGCAGTCGAAGAGCGTCGAGGACTTGCTCGGCAATCTGAGCACGCTTTCGGACAACGTGCGCGGCGCGGTCAACAATCACGGCGGTGGGCATCTGAACCACACCATCTTCTGGAACAACATGTCGCCCAACGGTGGCGGCGCTCCGAGCGGAGCGCTGGCGGACGCGATCAACGCCGGGTTCGGCTCGTTCGACGAGTTCAAATCGAAGTTCGCTGCTGCGGCGGCGGGGCGGTTTGGTAGTGGATGGGCCTGGCTGTGCGCCGACGCGGGCGGCAAGCTGGTGGTCAAGG
>JAJDDR010000408.1 GCA_029260255.1 Phycisphaerae bacterium | reverse complement strand
TCACCTCTTGCAACGTATCGCGCTCTTCATCACTCAATCGAACAACGTACTTCTTCTGCATCGGGAAACCTCCTTGTCTTCCGAAACGTCAAAAACAAGAAGGTAGGATAACCCCGATTATGAGCTGTGACAAAGCACTAGTATTATGTCCAAGCGGACGTTCATGGGAGACCAACTATTCATACTGCAGCGCGCGAATGATCGTCAGCTGGCCGGCGCGGCGAGCTGGGGGCAGGGAGGCCAACACAGCCACAACCAGGGCCATGCCCACGCAGCCGAGCAGCAGGGCGGGCTCCAATACATAAGGAATCTGCATGCCGACGACGGCATAGCTCGCGTGCATCACCGCGTAGCCCAGGAGCATGCCCAACAGCACACCGGGCAACGCACTGATCACGCCTATCGCCAAGGCCTGTGCGACAATCATCTTGGAGATTTGCCTGCGTTTCATGGCTACCGCCCGGAGGATACCCAGTTCGCGCGTCTGTTCGAGCACGTTCATGGTCAGGCAGTTGGTGATGCCCAGGGAGGCAACCACGAAGACCATCGCCAGAAGGACCCAGAAGGATCCGAGCACGCCGGCCATCATCTCATCACACGTACTTGTGAACCCCGCCTTCGAGGGAATAAGGAGGCTGTGCTCTTCGCAGAAGGCTCGCAGCCGCTGGTCCACGTCTACCACTTGGTCCGGTTTGGCGACCACGTAGATATACCGTGTCCTTCCGGGGAGCGTGCACAGCCGTTTTTTTCGAGGGCGGGCGATTCGGCTTGGGATCAGCGGCGATTAGCCAGAGTACCTCCTCACGGCGCAGGCCTGCGTAGATGTACATCGCGACCATCGCCTGAATCACCGAATGATCCTTCAGGATCTCAAGCTGACCACCAATCTCGGTGAGCGACAGAAACCGGATATGCGGATCATCTTCCCGCCGACGCGGAACTGCATCCACCGGGTTGGGGAAGCGTCGATCTGGTGACCGAAACCCGTGCTGTCGGATGGCGTAGTTGAACATCACGTGCAGAACCTCGCGAGAGCGGTTGGCGGTTTTCGGCGAAATCCCGTCCTCCCTGATACGCGTCGCGATGAAATCGTCGATCTTGCGCGGTGTGAGCTCCTCGAGCGTGCGTACGTGGACGTGGCGATGCTTGAGCCTGTCGGGGCCCTTGGCCAGCGTCTGGCCTCGAAACCGGTGATTGACCGTGCTCCCGGGCTCAAGGGCATCGCACACCGGGCCGAAGAACGTACGGAGGTACGAGACGTCGTTCTTGTACGACTTGCGCGTCCGAACCGTCGCAAGCTGGGCGCAGAACTGTTCCAGAAACGGGCACAACGGAGTGTTGGTCTTCCGTTCTAGCTCACCCGTCACCAGGTCGCCTTCGAGCTTCTTGAGCTTCCGACGTGCGACGCGCTCGTCGCGGGTGCGTAATGAGTGCCGGATTCGCTTTCCGTCGTGATAGTAGGTAGCCCACCAGATTTCTCCGCCGGGCTTTCGGAAGATGCTCGCCATCGCAGGACCTCCTTTGGCTAGGCCTCGGTCCTGCGCTGCGCGCGGTGGGCACCTTTTGGTCACCCCCCGCGCATAAAGAAACGCAGGACCGAAGCGCAACTTCCTGATCCTGCGGGACTTACGTAACTAGCGGGGGCTGGACTCGAACCAGCGACCTCCGGGTTATGAGCCCGACGAGCTGCCAACTGCTCTACCCCGCAACTGATTCGCGGACAACTTACGCGTAGCGAGCACCGGTGTCAACTTCCTGCTCGAGACGATCTTGCCGGCCGCCGCGGAGATCGGTGCGGACCATCGCGCTCCCCACGGGGATCCGACGGCTCTCGCCCTGGTTCGCGAGTCCGCGGACCCGTCACGCGGCGCACACGACGCCCGAACCGCCGGCGGCCACAAAAACCGCAGTCACAACCACCGGAGTCGACCCGCCCGTTTCCGTCGTGCATCACGCTGGACACTCTCAATCGGGCGAATCATCGCACATCCAGAGCTCGTGCGAGCAACTCGATCACATGCACAGCCTCGACACCCGTGTGGTGCGCGATCTGCTGGCGACAACTGAACCCCGACACGGCGATCTCGGCATCCGCCCGATCGCGCACCGCGGGAAACAGCCGTTCGGATCCAATCGCCCGTGCAACCTCATAGTGCCCCACTTCGTGACCAAACGCGCCGGCCATGCCGCAGCACCCCGCGCCGATCTCCTCCACTTGGTAGCCCGGAGGCTTCGCGAGCAGCCGCATCGCGCTCGCCGTACCGACGAGCGCCTTCTGATGACAATGCGCGTGGTAGAGGATGCGCTGGCGGCGCTCGTTGAACCGAACGCGCCCGGGGTCCACCTGAAGCACCTCGTCAAGGAACGACTCGATCGTCCGAGCGATCCCCGCAACGGCGCGCGCATCGTCAGTTGGAACCAACCGCGGATACTCATCGCAAAGCGTCAGCACGCAGCTCGGTTCCGTTCCTACGATCGGAGTCCGCGTGTCGGCAAACGGCGCGAACCGCCGAATGTTGTTCTCGGCCAAGTGCTTCGCCTCACCCAGCAGACCCTTGCTGATCTTCGTGCGACCACAGCACTCGAACCGCGGAACAACGACCCGAAAACCGGCCGCCTCAAGCACCCGAGTTGCCGCGACCCCAACGCTCGGCGTGTAGTAGTTCGTCCACGTGTCGACCAGGTACGCCACCACCGGACCGTCCGTGCGGGCCCGCTGTTTCCGATGATGATCGAACCACTTTCGGAACGTCGTCGTGGCGAGACGGGGCGGCGTGATGCGACGATCGAGTCCGTATCGCCTTTCGAGCAAGCCACGCACCAGGGACGATCGACCGAGTATGTTGGCGAGGCGCGGAACCCGACTCAGAATGCGTGCCACCCTCGGTGTGTCGGCCGCAAACCGCGCACCACGCGAGACACCCAAGCGCATGTTTCGATGCGACAGCCAGTCCGATTTCAACGCCGCCATGTCAACGCCGGTGGGACATTCGCTCTTGCATGCCTTACACATCAGGCACAGGTCCATCACCTCGTCCAGCGCGGGGTCGCTCAATCCATCGAGGAGCCCGCGGTTGGACATCGCCACACGAAGAGCGTTCGCGCGAGCACGCGTCGTGTGCGTTTCATCTCCGGTGGCCACGAACGACGGACACATCGTACCGCTCTGCCGCTGACGACACTGCCCGATGCCGCTGCACATTTCGGACACACCCGTGAAACCGCCATGCGCGCGATAGTCGGTGTGCGTCTTCACGGACTCGACCGAATACTCCGGGCCGTACCGCAGATGTTCGGTCATCTCGAGAGGCTCGACAATCTTGCCCGGGTTCATCAACCCTTCGGGGTCGAACGCGCGCTTCACTTCCGCAAACGCCGTGGCAATAGTTGGACCGTACATCTTCTCGATCCAGCACGAGCGCACGATCCCGTCCCCGTGTTCGCCGGTCATGGCCCCACCGAATTCGAGTGCCAGGTCGCTGACACGATCGGCGATCCGGTGCATCTGCACGACACCCTCCGCCGTCTTGAGATTCAGCGCCGGCCGAACGTGGATCTCTCCCACGCTCGCGTGTGCGTAGTACGCCGTATCGCGAACGCCCTCCTCAGCCAGGATGCTCTGAAACCGCTCCATGTAATCGCGCAGCCTGCTCGGGTCGACCGCCGTGTCCTCCACGAACGCGCACGACTGAACGTCCCCCGGGCTCGACATAAGCAGGCCAAGTCCGCGTTTTCGCATCTCCCAGACGGCGTTCTGCCGTTGAGGATCACGAATAACCCGAGTCGAATGGTCTATACCGCTCGACGCCAAGACGCGCTGCGTCTCCTCGATTCGCGTATCGACCTCCACCTGCTGGGCGCCGAAGAACTCCACCATCAGAAGGGCCTCAGCACCAAGATCGACAAGCTCGCAGTATCGGTCCGCGGACGCGTCGCGCGCGGCGCCGGCGAGCACCAACCGGTCGACCAATTCCACGGCCGCCGGTCCGTTCAGCAGCAGCGACGGCGTCGCGGAAAACGCGTCAAGCAAGGCATCGAACCGCACGAGCAGGAGCGACCGGCATTTCGGCAGCGGTGTCACCTTCAAGACCGCCTCCGCGACCAGACAGAGCGTCCCTTCACTTCCGCATACAATCCGCGTCGGATCGACCGGCTCGCCCGATGCGCACAAAGAATCGAGCCCGTAGCCGCCGTTGCGGCGTAGCACTTTCGGGAATCGCGCCACAACCTCCTCGCGATATGTGTCAACGATGCGGGACAGCTCCCTTTCGATCGCACTCCCCCGCCCCTCGCCGGCTCCTGCGGTCGAGGGCCAGGTTGTGACACTGCCGTCGGCCAGCACCACCGTAAGCGCCGCCACATGATCAACTGTTCGCCCGTAGATGACCGAATGAGCGCCGCAGGAGTTATTCGCGATCATCCCGCCGATCGTCGCCCTGCTGCTCGTGGCCACATCCGGCGCGAAGTGCGCGCCGTGCGGAGCAAGGAACGCGTTCAACGCATCGAGCACCACGCCGGGCTGTACGCGAACGGTGCCCTTGTCCAGATTCAACTCCCCGACGCCGTGCATGTACCGCGAGAAGTCGATCTGCACACCCGAGCCCACCGCCCCACCGGCCAACCCCGTTCCCGCGCCGCGGGCTACGATCGGCGTCGCGTGCGCGCGACAAACCTCGACGGTCGCCACGACGTCCTGCAAATCGCGCGGACAGACAACGCCCGCGGGAACTATCTCGTAGATGCTGGCATCGGTCGAATAGAGCGTTCGCGCCAGCCTGTCGAATCGCACATCGCCGCAAACGCGATTTGCGAGGTCTTTTTGCAGTGAATTCGGCATCGTCCGCCTGCGCGACCCGCTCGCCGTCATGAGGGGATACGAAACGTCTTCCGCCGCAACGCGACGCGCTCGAGCACGCGCACCGTCAGTTCCGCCATCGTGCTCATCTGGTGATGCTCCTTCACGTACGCCCGGGCGCTGTCGGCCACGCGTTGAGCCAGGGCATGGTCACGCAGCAGACGCTCCAGCGCGTCGGCGAGCGCCTCCGCACTCCGATCGGCGCACACGATGGCCGTGTCTTCACTGTGGAAACAGTCCGCCATTCCCCCGGAGAAACAGATGACCGCGGTACCGCTCGCCATCGCTTGAAGCGGCCGCGCGAAAATGTCCTCGTCGCCCGGCGGTAGAACATACATGTCCGCGCCGCGGAGCACTTCGGTCATGTCCCCCGACGGACGGGCAAACGTGATCTCGCTCGCCAAGTTTCGAGCGCGCACGATCCTGCGAAGGGCCGGCTCCCGATTGCCGGTCCCCAGAAGAAACGTCAACAATGCCAGCCCGCGATCACGAATGAGCGCGGCGGCCTCGAGAACGACATCGACGCCGCTCCGATCGTCGAAGTTGGCGGTGCACACCAGCGACGGTGTCGCCTCGGAGTCGCGAAAACAGGTCAGTTCCGATCCGCGCAGCACACCCGGGCGAACGAGGCTGTTGTCGATACTCGACAGAGCGCCTCGCTGTCGCACCATGCCCAGCAGGGGCTCGCTCGCACCGATGATATGCGCGAGTTGGGGCGTCGGAACCAGATGCAGCAAATCGACGTCCCTCGCCCCGGTGACCTGCGCCACGACATCGGTGTCGAACGCCGCGGCCAATTCAGCGCTGAGCTGGTAACTGCCCGAGGAGATCGCGTGGATCACCATCGGAGGTCGCGGCGATAGAGCGTCAATAAGCTGTCGCACGCGCAGCTTATGAAGCGGCCACCCGAGATCACGATGCAAGAAAACTTCCAGCGGTCCCAGGGAAACGAGCGATTCGGCCTCCGGCGACGTTGTGATAAGCCGAAGCCGGACACCGTGGTCGATCAGCCCGACGCACAAGTGACGAATCACCGGGCGCAGCCGCGCGAACGCGCCGGACCCGACGCAGATCACGACTTCGATTCCGCTCTTCGCGACGGTCGGCGCCGACTTCGTGTCGCTCATGTCCCCATGAGAAGCCGAACCCGAGCAATTGTCAACCGAGCGCGCATCCCGTTCTGGGTGGCATGCCCACGCTTGCGTGGGCATGTTTCCGCACCGCCCGGCACATGGCCGCGCGCAACGGTTGGGTGCGCGCGTGGCGAGCCGCTCCTGTCATTCCGAGCGCAGCGAGGAATCTAGCCGGAATAACCTCCCGGCCAGATTCCTCGCTGCGCTCGGAATGACTTTGCGGTGCAAGTCACCGTCCGAAGCGAGCCACGCACTCACCAATGCCACCCGGAATGGGATGCGCCCGCGATTGCGGAAACCGCCCCGCCATCTTATCTTCCACTTTCCCGGCGCTGGGGACCGCGCTTGACGCACTTGTCACAAGCTTGCGACGCGAGGTTGGTGTGGAAGTCATCAAGGGACTTGACGCGATTGGACGAACGTACGACCGCTCGGTGCTGTCGATCGGAAACTTCGACGGCGTCCACCGCGGCCATCAGCAACTCCTCGCCCAGGGAGCGCTGTTCGCCGCCGAGGTGCGGGCGCCGCTCGTCGTGCTGACTTTCGAGCCGCACCCCATCTCGATTCTGCGCCCGGAGAACGCGCCCGAGAGGCTCATGCGGCTCGATGACAAGCTCGCCGTCCTCGCGTCCCACAACGTCGACGTCACCGTCATCGCGGAGAGCACGCCCGACCTGTTCGATCTCGAATCCGAAGATTTCATCCGCACAATGGTCGAGTCGCTCCATCCCACCCACATCGTCGAGGGCGCCAACTTCGGCTTCGGCCGTGGGCGACGCGGCACCGCGGACACACTTCTCGCCCTGGGCGAGAGGTTCGGATTCGAGCCATGCATCATCAATCCCGTCGAGATGACCTTTGCCGGCGACGAATCGCTCACCGTCAGCAGCTCGGTCGTCCA
>JAJDDR010000407.1 GCA_029260255.1 Phycisphaerae bacterium | reverse complement strand
GGTCAGGCCCGCGAGCCGGTCGTAGTAGAACCGCTTCCGCCATTTGCTGACCGTCTGACGCGGGAGTCCCAATATGATGCTAATTTCTTTGTTGTCAAGATGTTGCGCCGCAAAGAGTGCGACGCGTGCGCGCAGGACGCTAAAATATGGTGACGTATACTTTGCGGAGACCGTCTCCAGCGCGCAACGCTCAGCGGCGGTCAGTTCGATCACGAACGGGCTTGATCTGGGCATTTAGCTCCTTCCTTGCGCTGCCAGCATAGTCGCAGGTACAAGGATTAGCCAGTATAATATGACAAGGTACTTGTTGCTCCGTGCGGTTTGCATCTGGTGACGGGGGTTCGAGCCGGCGAATCGTGGTCTCGGCGCATGGTGACTCGGTGGCATAATGGGGGCATGGCTGACGATGTTGTGACACGAGTTGACACGCTGAGGGAGGAAATTCGGGCGCACGATCATCGGTACTACGTGTTGGATGAGCCGGTCGTTTCGGATGCCGAATATGACCGGCTGCTGGCTGAGCTGCGGGTCTTGGAAGAGGCGAACCCGGGACTGGTGACGCCCGACTCACCGACGCAGCGTGTGGGCGGGAGCGCGCTGGCGGGGTTCAACCATGTCCGGCATGCGGTGCCGATGTTGTCGATCGACAACACCTACGATGAATCGCAACTGCGCGAGTTTGACGAGCGGGTTGCAAAGGGACTGGGCGGCGCGGCGTACAGCTATGTGGTCGATCCCAAGATCGACGGGGTGGCGCTGTCGTTGCGCTACGAAGACGGTGTGTTGGTTTTGGGTGCGACGCGCGGCGACGGGTCGACCGGTGATGACGTGACGCACAGCGTGCGCACGATTCCGGCCGTGCCGTTGAAGCTCACCGGTGAGAACGTTGCGCGGGTGCTCGAAGTGCGGGGTGAAGCGTTCTGGCCTCGGGCGGCGTTTGATCGGTTCAACCGCGCGCGTGCTGATGCCGGCGAAGCGGTGTTTGCGAATCCTCGGAACGCGACGGCGGGTACGCTGAAGCAGTTGGATCCGAGGAAGATCGCAGGGCGGGGTCTGAGTTTCTTGGCGCACGGCGTGGGCGTGATTGATCCTCTGGATGTGACGGGTGATGAGGAGTTGTTTTCTCTTTTCGCGTCGTGGGGTCTGCCGGTGAGCTCGCATCGTGTGCGCGTGTCGTCTATCGAGATGGTGGTTAAGCAGCTCCACTTGTGGGAGACCAAGCGGCTGACGTTGCCGTATGAGACGGACGGTCTGGTGATCAAGGTCGACCGTTTCGATCAGCGTGACGTGTTGGGTGCGACGAGTCGCTATCCGCGGTGGTGCATTGCGTACAAGTTTGCGGCCGAGCGGGCGCGGAGCGTGTTGAAGCGGGTCGACTATCAGGTGGGCAAGCTGGGGACGATTACGCCGCGGGCGGTGATGGAGCCGATGCAGCTGTCGGGGACGACGGTGCGGCATGCGAGTTTGCACAACTTCGATCAGGTGGAGCGGCTGGACGTGCGGATCGGGGATACGGTGATCGTCGAGAAAGCCGGTGAGATCATCCCGCAGGTGGTGGGGGTGGTGACCGAGGCGCGTCCGAAAGGGGCGCGGCGGGTTCTGCCGCCGACATCGTGTCCGGTGTGTGCGGGTGAGGTGGTGAAGGATGAGGGCGGGGTGTACATCCGGTGCATCAACCGAGCCTGTCCGGCGCAGCTCAAGGAGCGGCTGATTTACTTCGCGGGGCGGAATCAGATGGACATCGAGGGGGCGGGGCGAGTCCTGATTGAACGCTTGGTGGATGAAGGGTTAGTGCATGATTTCGCGGATCTGTACGGACTAGCGAATCAGCGTGACAGGCTTGCCGAGTTGGTAGTTTCGGAGAAGAAACTGGGCGACAAGAACACCGACATTTTGCTGCGCAGCATTGAGAAGGCGAAGAAACTCCCATTGGCGACGGTCTTGTCGGCTCTGAGTATCCCGCGCGTCACGCCGAAGACTGTCGAGCGTTTGTCGGGCGCATTCGAGTCCATCGAGATGCTTGCTTCAGCGACGCGCGGTGATATCGAGAGCGTTGAGGGCGTTAGTCCCGTAGTAGCGGATGTGATTGCGGGCTTCTTTTGTCCGGACGGTCGAGATGAGCTTTGCAGGCGCATTGAGTTCCTGGCGGGGAGGGACCGGCTCGGCCTCGAGGGCGCCGGGCGCGTGCGGATCGAGAGGTTCGTGGATGAAGGACTTTTGCGCAGCATCGATGACCTCTTCGATCTTTCTCGCAACCGGGCTAAACTGACTTCATTGACGTTTCCGAACAGGTTTGGTGGAAGGAACACGGACAGTCTCCTCGCAGGGATTGAACACAGCAGATCGCAGCCACTGTCACGAGTTCTGGCAGGTCTGAACATCCGCCACGTAGGCGGATCTTCGGCCGACTTGATCGCTGCGGAGTTCGAGAACATGGAAGCGATCGCCAACGCGACGGAGGAGGAGCTGCAAGAACGCGTCGACGGAGTTGGAGGGGAGATGGCTGGCTCGATTCGAGCGTTCTTTGTCAGTGATTCCGGAAAACGCGTGTGGCAAGCGTTGCGAGACGCCGGTGTCAACATGACGCAACCTCAAGTGGAGGATCCGACGGAACACCCGTTCGCGGGAAAGACGTTCGTTGCCACGGGCACGTTGGAGAAGCTCGGGCGGAAAGAGGTCGAGTCGCTTATCAAGCGTCTAGGCGGAAACGCCACGGGCAGCGTTAGTAAGAAGACCGACTATGTCATTGTCGGTGCGAATCCGGGAAGCAAACTCGCCAAGGCGGAGAAGCTCGGTGTCACCCTTGTCGACGAGGAGTCTTTTCTTGAACTCACGGGCGGTGTGCGGGCTCGTGGCTCGTCGAGCGTGGATGTCGCTCCACCGCGAAGACGCAAGAGTCCAGAAACGTCGACATCGACGCAAACGCCCATAAGCGAATCGGAGTTCGTGATCGCGGATGTCGAGACGACGGGGTTCTCTCCTGCTAAGCATGATCGGGTCATCGAGATCGCACTCATACGCGTCGATTCGGCAGGGAAGACGCTGGGCGAATACGTTTCTCTGATAAACCCGGGTCGCGACGTTGGACCATCGCGCATACATGGGATTTCGACGAGCGATGTCGTGAATGCGCCAACGTTTCAGGAAGTGGCAGGAGACATAGTGGCGGTCCTCAGGGAAGCCGTCTTCGTTGCCCACAACGCACGTTTTGATCTGCGCTTTATCGAGGCAGAAATGCAACGCGCGGGGTGCGAGATTCCATCCATGCCACTGCTCTGCACAATGGCGCTTGCACGAAAAGTGGAACCGCAGTTGCCGAGCCGTAAACTCGAGAGTGTGTGCGACCACTTCGGGGTCGCGCTGAATCACGCACACTCGGCGTACGCGGACGCAGCTGCGACAAAGGAATTGCTCTTGATGTGCTTGGAGCGTTTCCCGGCCACAGATACGTTGCTTCTCTCGGACCTGGATGTCAGAGGAAGTGTGACTCCTGCCGGTTCTTGGCCGGTGCTTTCGAGGAGCGGTTTGTCGTATCGTCGTGAGCAGGCCGCCAAGAAGCGATCGGCGGAGTCCACACGCATTCCTCGTTTGTTATCGAGATTGCCGGTGACGAGTGTGGCGTCATCGGAAATGGAAGAGTACTTGGCACTGCTTGACGAGATTCTGGAAGATCGGCGCGTGACGGAGCAGGAATCGGATGCATTGCTTGAATTGGCGCGCGAACTCGGCCTATCGCGTACCGACGCGGTTCGTGCTCACGACCGCTATATGCGGGAACTGGTTTCCGCTGCTGCGGAAAACGGACGAATCACTGAGGCAGGGGCAAGGGACTTGGCGGACGTGCGTGAACTTCTTGCCATGAAGACTGAGGACTTCGACCGTATTGTACACGAGACCGAAATCGGGCGGCCAGAGTCCTTCGTCGGTACGCCATCCTCAACGACAAGCCGGCAAGACGTGTTTGGGAAAGCGGTTTGCTTCACGGGGGAGCTCAAGTGCGAGATCGGTGGGGTGCACGTTACACGGGAGGAAGCGGAGAGATTGTCTGCGGAGCATGGTTTGATTGTCTTGAAGAGGGTGACAAAGAAACTGGATTTCCTTGTTACATCCGATCCTGATTGTATGTCGCTGAAAGCGAAGAAGGCACGGGAGTACGGCGTTCGCATGATCGCGGAACCCGTTTTTTGGCGGATGCTGGGTGTAGAATTCGAGTGAAAGAAGGGGTCTTAGATTGCGGGGAGTGTAGGCATGTTAGGTGTCTTAAACAAATGACAATATCACTTCGGCTATGATGATCTTGGCTGAATGGTGTAGTTCCATTCGGCACGGAAGTTGTGACGCTCGATATTCACGCGCTTCATTTCCTCATCCGTCACCTTGCGGCCCGTCGGGTGTTTGCGCCGGTCCAAGCGACAGGTCACTTTGAGACCTTTGGCCGTGGCGGTTCCAGAGATCAGCTTCACGATCGTCTCGTAGTCCCGCAGCGGTTCGCCGCGTCTGTTCGAGGACATGAAGGAGAACAAGCGGTGTTCGATCTTGTTCCATTTGCTCGTGCCCGCCGGAAAATGGCAGACGGAAAGGGGCAGGCCCGTGCCATCCGCCAGTTTCTGCAATTCGAGCTTCCAGAGCCGCAACCGCGATGACGGGCGTTCTCTTCGCCAAGGCCCGCCTGACTTGGGTGTTGATGTGACGGAATTGCGCGTCCCGGTCGGGGTGGTCGCCGCCCTCTTCCGTCTTGCGGCTGACCCAAGGCGCGCGCTTCGTTGGCCGCCACGAGGCGGCGCGTCCGCTGGGGAACGGACAGTTCGGCTACGACATCATCGTGGATGATGAAGGCGCGGGGGATCACCTCGAAAACGTCGGCGACTTTGGGAGCCCGTTCGAGCACATCGAGTCCCCGCCGAGCTATCGGCCCGACGAACCGCTGAGCACATTCGACGGCATGCCGAGCGAAGGCGTGTGGACGGTCCACATCATGACCACTGAGAGGTGGTCGCCCGCGGACACGTTCAACGAGTGGGGGTTGATCATCACTCGTGCGGCAGAGCCGGTGAATTGCGATTGCGATGTCTCGATCTTCGCGGGTTTCTTCGAATGCGCGGCCGGTCCCGGCAGTCAGATGGACATCAATTGCGAGTGTTTCGATCTCGACGAAGACAGTGATGTCGACTTTGCCGATTTCGGTCGTTTCCAACTGCAGTATCCGGAGTAACTGCAAACCGGCCGGCAGAGGTCTGCGACGGACAGAGCAAGTGTGTCCCGAGGGGCACGATGCCGAATAACAACTCAGCCGTATGCAGTGCTTTACGTTTCGTTTGTTTCCGACGCCTGTCCGGGTAATCCTCAGTCCCGCAGGGACGACAGTCGGTAGCCAGGGACGTAAGCCCCTCGGTATCCAGCGGCCAACCAGCGCGAAGCCCCGGTAGGGGCGGTAGGGTTTCTACCGCCCCTAGCGGGGCTTGGTGGTTTCGGAGCGTTCCTCTTGTCCCAGGGGATGACGCCCCTGGCTACTGCCTGGCGCCCTTGCAGGGCTTTGTGGCTACGCACCGAGAAAAGGCGACAGACTGAACCGAGGGCGACAAGGCCACCTCATCGCATACGGCTGATCTGTTAGATGTCGAATCACCGATTCGCTCATGCCTCCGCACTTGTACTGGGACCATGAGTGACGACGCGCCTCGAGGGGGCACTATTGAAACACGACGGTTCGTCGGCCGTGGACGAGGACGCGGTTCTGAAGGTGGAGGCGCACTCCGGTCACGAGGGCGGATCGCTCGAGATCGGCTCCCTTGCGTATCAGATCCTCAAGCGTGTCGCGATGGTTCACCGGGACGACGGCCTGCTCGATGATCGGTCCGGCGTCGAGTTCCTCGGTGACGTAATGGCATGTCGCTCCGATCACCTTCACGCCGCGGGCGAAGGCTTGGTGGTAGGGTTTTGAGCCGGCGAACGCGGGGAGAAAGCTGTGATGAATGTTGATGATGCGGTTGGGCAGCCAGTTCACGAATTGGGGGGAGAGGATCTGCATGTAGCGGGCGAGAACGACGAGGTCGACGTTGTGTTGTTCGAGTAGCGATCGGATGTCGCGCTCCTGTTCGGCACTTTTTTCGCGAGACACCGGCAGGACATGAAACGGCACGCCGAAGCGTTCGACGTGGTCCCGGGCGTCGGGGTGGTTGCTGATGACGAGGGGGATGTCGCAGTCGAGTTGGCCATCCTCCCAGCGCCAGAGCAGCTCACGGCCGCATTGATCGCGTTGGCCGACGAGGATGGCCATGCGTCGCCGCTGTTCGGTGTCGTGTAGTCGCCAGGACATGTTTCGCGACTCGGCGATGGGTTGCCACAGTTTTATCAGATCCGGCAGGGCGACATCACTTCCGGCCAGATCGAATGCGACTCGGGCGAAGAACCAGTTTTCGGCGGAGTCGGTGTGTTGGTCGAGGTCGAGGATGTTGATCCGTTGCTCCGCGAGCAGTCCGGTCATGGCGGAGACCAGGCCGCTCGAGTCTGGACATGAGACGAGTAGGTGCACCGGGTGTGTCGACATTGCTGAGCGCTCTCCACACGGCCGCGCGGATGGACCGTGCGATGGTCCGGTCCACTACGTGACTCCATTGTAGCGCGGTTCCGCGAGTGGCGCTCCGCGTCGTTGTGGTGAAGCTCTGCCGGCCGGCGGCGTTTGACCGACTAGCGGAGGTTTTTTGACGTCTCGCGCACTACGGTGATGACCGCGGGGGTCGTTGTCTTGATCGCTATCTTATTCGCAAATGACGAGATCAGGAAAGTCTGATCTTGGTTGAATTCGTCGTGCGGGATGTCCACCACGAAGGTGCCGGCGGCGTCGGATGACACCGCGTAGACGAAGGTCGCCAGGTACGCTTTGGCGGGTGTCGGCAGGTCGCCGCCGTAGAGCCCGCTCAGCATTCGGCCGGTGCCGACGTTGAACGCCGCGAAGCTGTCGACGGCGTCGTGGAATACGTGGTCGCGGCGTTCTTCGATGACGACGTTGACGAGCGCTAGATATCCGCGGCGGCCGCCCGTGGCGGCGATATCGAGCTGGTAGCTCTGAAGGTCGTTGAGTGGGTCGGTGACGAAGACGCGGACATCGATCGTCTCGCCCGGTCGGGCGGTGCGGCGGTCCGCTACGGCGAAGAGCGACGTTTCATCGACGACGAGCGGGGCAAGCGCGGGGATTGGCGAGGGTCCGCAGGAACACGCGGTTTGGCCGGAGAAGCAGAGCAGTGCGTGATTGCTGTCGTGGATGTTGCAGAACCCGTCGGGTGCGCAGTCGCCGAACGGGCCGCCGGCGTCGATGTTGATCGTGTCGCACGAGCTGTTTCCGGCGAAGCAGACGAGCGCGGCCTGGGCGTCGTGGATGTTGCAGAACCCGTCGGGCGTGCAGTCTCCGAAGGGGCCGCCGAGGTCGCCGAAGGCGATGTTGATGTTCGAGCAGGTTCCCGCGTTGCAGTCACACCATGTGCATACGTCGTCTCGGATTGCGTTGAGGTCGAGGTCGCAGCATTCGGCACCGGTTCCGCCCGGGCATGTCGTTCCGGCGGGCTGGCACAGGCAGGCGCCGTCGCAGGTGCCGGGTTCGGCGACGACGGTGCATGCCGTACCGCTCGGGGCGCAGTTGCTGAAGCACCCGGTGAGCGGGTCGCAAGTGTCGGTGGTGCAGTCGTTGCCGTCGCTGCAGTCGACGGTGTTGCCCTGGCATGCGCCATTGGCGCACGTGTCGTTCGAAGTGCAGGCGCTGTTGTCGTTGCAGGGAGCCGTGTTGTTGGCCGTGATGCATCCGAGGAGTGGATCGCACGTGTGATCGGTGCAGGGGTCGCCGTCTTCACAGTCGGCGGTGATGTCGGCGTTGACGCAGGTGTCGGTCGTCTCGTTGCACGCATCGGACGTGCAGACGTTTCCGTCGTCGCAGTTGACCGGTGTTCCGGGCAGGCAACCCAGCAGAACGTCACACGTTTCCGTGCCGTCGCAGAACAGTGCGTTGTTGCACTGCGAATCGATCGGCACGGGGACGCAGGTGTCGGTTATCTCATTGCACGCGTCGATGGTGCAATCGATGCCGTCATTGCAGGGGTCGGTGCCGGCGATACAGCCGAGGGCCGCGTCGCAAATCTCGGGACCGTTGCAGAAGTCGCCATCGTCACAGTTGCTGTTGGTGACGCAGGCGACGCACTGGCCGTCGGCCGGGTTGCAGACGTTGCCCGGAGGACATCCCACGGGTGTGTTCACACATCCGTTGACGGGGTCGCAGTCATCGGTGGTACACAAGTTGGCGTCATCGCAGTCGGTGGCCGGGTCAATGGGTGTGTTGGCGCAACCGGTGAGTGTGTCACACGTGTCGGTTGTGCAGGCATTGTTGTCGTTGCAGTCGACGGCGGGGTCGACCGGCGTAAAGACGCAGCCGGATGCCGGGTTGCACGTGTCGGTGGTGCATGCATTGGTGTCGTCGCAGTTGATGGGCGCGTTGGCGCAGCCGGTGAC
>JAJDDR010000406.1 GCA_029260255.1 Phycisphaerae bacterium | reverse complement strand
TTCCTCAGACCTGGATGCCCTGGAACTACCGGGAAATCCTTGAACGTGCCGGCACGGCCACGGACGCCGCCCGCCGCTGATCCCAAGCCGAATCGCCCGCCGCCAAAAAAAACGCCTATGCACGCTCCCCGGAAAGACACGGCGAAGCACGTGGCCAAGTCGCGCCGCGCAAGGTCGATCCGAACGCATCGGCTCAATAGTGGGCTCGCGTCATCGGTGTCGTCAAACAGCGAGTCTTGTCCCTCGACGGTGGTGGTGAAGATCATCGCCACGTGATTCGGCAGGCGTTCGATCAGAACAAGTAGCTGGCGGATCGTGTCGCGTCGCAGGCCGTGCGCTTCGTTGAAGAGGTACGCGCGACCCTTGCCACCGAACCCATAACACGCCATCGACGATTCAATGTCGCGCAAACGTGCCGGCGTTAGGTCCGTTGCGTCGATTTCCGCGATGCACGCATCGTCGGCAACCTCACTCGCAATCAATCGGCCGATGGTCGTTTTGCCTGTGCCCGATTGGCCTGCTATCCAGAACGCGCGACCCGCAAGGCCGCGCTTGGTGTCCGGACACCGGTCGCGCCTCGCCGCACGGAACGTGGCCAGCCGATCACCCAACACGTCTTCAATCCGCCCAAGTACTCTCCCAGGCCAATCGCCCCGAAACAGGTCGCGGGTCAGCAGCAAAGCTGTCTGTCAAGCCGTTCGCTGCACACACCGTTTCCTTCCGCGTCATTCCCACGGCATAATGTGGATCTCTTGACCGCCTGGCCAGAAGCGCGTAGCGCAACAGAATCACCCCGCCCGCCGATTCAACGACGAGCGAGGCGGTGGTTCTCATCCTGCGGAGCAGTCGCTGCGGATCCTCACGCAGCTGCGTCACACCCAAGGCAGGGGCCGTTAGTCGTCGACACTCGGGCGCTGCGTGGTCAGATGATGCGTCGTGATGGGCGCCCAGAGCAATCGCCGCAGGTCGAGATCAACCCGCAACTCGTCGGCCAGCCGGATCAGGTCGGTCGTGGGTCTCTGGCTGGCCGTGCTATGCACGGCAAGCCCCAGGTTGCAGCGTAACAACCTGATGAACGGGCCTACATCTCGGCCGTCGACTCGGCCATCGCCATTGATGTCGGCTGCGGCAACAGTGCAGCCGCAGTGATCCAGGCCGAGAAGGACCAGGACGAACTGGACAAGATCCTGTTCGTCGACCCATCCGTCGTTGTTGACGTCACCCACCTGATAAGGGCACTCGTCGCTGATCAGTTGGCAATCGTCAGGTAGCCCGTTCTCGTTGCAGTCGCTGCTTGCTCCTTCGTTGATGTCGCAGATGTCCAGCTCCTGGTTTCCATTGCAGTCGGACAGGCCGTGGAACACGTAGGCCGATCCGGAATCGGGTTCGTTGCCGTCGTCGTAGATTGCTCCCACCAAGGCGGTGGTGCCATCAATGGCGATACCATAGCCAAACTCGTCACCAGTATCGCCATCGGGGGCGAGGAGCGTGAAGTCCTCATTCGTCGGCCAGGGTCCCGAGCCCCAACCGCCATCAGGTTCAAGAAAGATGCGCATCGAGCCGGCGTCGACGCCGTTTGAATTATCGTCATGTACTGCTCCAAGCACGACAGTGCCTCCGGACATAGCCACTCTACGCCCTAGCCAGTCGTGTGGTTCACGATCGGAGGACACAAGCTTGGCAGTCTCATGAATCGGCGACGCAACTGAGGTCCACCCGCTACTGGGCTCCTCAAACATGTACGCCGAGCCGCTCCAATCGTCATCCTGGGCCGCGCTGATCGCGATGGTGCCGCCTGAGATGGCGAGTCCAAAGGCGTCGCCGAAGAGATCATGTGCCTCACCATCGGATGGCAGTAGTTTCGCCACCTGGTTTGCGCATCCGTTCTCCCAGCCATCACGTTCCTCAAAGACATACCCCGACCCAGAATTCTCGCCATTGTCGTCGTCGCCGGTTGCTCCGATCACAATCGTGTCGCCAGAGCAGGCGCAATCCCCAAAGTAGTCGTCCACCACGCCATCGCAAGCGAGGAGCTTTGCTTCCTCAACCCACGTTACGCCTTCGCACACATCGCCCGTACAAGTGGTGAGACCGATGGCTTCGCAATCCGCGTTTCCCTGGCAAGCGTACGCATTCTCATATTGTCGATAAACGTAGTTTGCACCTGCGTTGACGCCGTTCTCGTTGTCATCCCGGACGGCCGAGATCGCGAGTGTGCGTCCACAGATGCCGACGGTGCCGCCGAAGAGATCGTTGGCCATTCCATCGGAGGCGATGAGCTTGAAGTCCTCATTCATCGGCCAGGGGGCTGGGCCCCAACCTCCATCGGGTTCACCGAAAACGTATACTGAGCCGGCATTGACACCGTTCGCATTGTCATCTTGCACCGCTCCAACAACGATGATGTCGCCAAAGATGGCCACCGAGTTTCCGAAGAGGTTGCCGGGGACACCGTCCGAGGAAGTTAGCGTAGCTACCTGAGTCCAAGTTAGCCCCTCGCGTCTGAAAACGTGTACTGTCCCGACACCGCCCCCGGTGTTGTTGTAGGCGCTGACCACGGCGGTATCTCCAGCAATCGCTGTGGACCAGCCGAAGTCGTTGCCCGACGTCCCGTCGGACGCGGCCAACTTTGTGTAGTATTCGGAGTCGTCCCAACAATCTGCGATGGTGTCGGCCCGCACGAGAAGGCTGAGTCCAAGATTCAACAACACGACCGTTACTGCAGCTTGACTTCTATGGTACATTCTTGAGTTTCCTTTCACCGGGAAGTAATGAAGCGTCGGCTCGGAAGCTCCCCGTCGCTTCTACAGAACGTGGCCCTCGCCGTGGGGCCCAGGAACGCCCGGCTATCCTCAGCGCCGGTACCGCTGATGTCGCCGCCGGATACACGTGCGCCGGAGCCCTAAGCGAAGCGCCAAGAATCTCGGGGACTTCTTGCAGACACGGCTGATCTGATGCGTTGTCGGGCCATGCGGTACACTGATCGTTCTTCGATCTCCACCGGGCGCCCCAATGTGGAGCGTCTCGTAACCATTGGACATATAACGAGTTACGGCCAGTCAGGCGGTATGCACGCGCTGCCCGCTTAACCGCTGGTCCATGGGGCACGAGTTGGCGGCGTCCGTGCTGTATAATCGCCACGCGATACTTGGATTTCGGTGAACATTCGACCATGGCAATGCCGCGCTCATCCCCAGTAACACAGCTTCTGGCCGCGCTAGGCCAGGGCGATGCGTCGGCGCGTGAGGAACTGTGGTCCCTAGTTTACGACGAGTTACACAGTCTTGCTCAGCACCAGATGGCCCGTGAGGCACCAGGCCACACGCTGCAGCCAACTGCTCTGGTCCACGAATCGTACCTGCGTCTTATGGGCGGCGACTACAACGCCCAATTCGCCAACCGGCGACATTTTTTTGCGGCAGCAGCACAAGCGATGCGCCGGATTCGGACAGATGACGCACGTAGGAGAAACAGGCTCAAGCGCGGCGGCGGTGAGAAGCCTGGCGTCTTGCGCGATACGCCACCTACCTTCGACCAGGATCCGGCCGAGGTCCTGGCGATTGACGAGGCTCTCAACAAGCTCAAGCAAACAAGACCGCGCGCAGTGGAAGTAGTGACGTTGATGTACTTTGCGGGGCTGACAGGAGACGAGACGGCGGAAGCCATGGAGCTTTCAGCGAGGACTGTGGACCGAGAGTGGAGTTTCGCCCGAGTGTGGCTACATCGGGAGCTGAGCCGACAGTAACACCCGGTGAAAGCAGAACCACGGATGGGCGACTTCCTTACGGATTGAACGATGACACTCGATCGCATGCAGCGCATTCAGGAACTCTTTGCCGAGGCATTGGCCTGCCCGCCGGAGCAGCGTTCATCGTTCCTCGCAGAGGCCTGCGGTGCAGACACCGAACTCCTCGCCGAAGTTGAATCGCTGCTGGTGCACCAGCAACACGTTCCGGCGGACTTCATGCGGCAACCGCCACGCAGCGCCGAGGGTGCGCAGCCCGCCGTCGCATGCACGCCCGACCTCCCCATCGGCTATCGCATCGGACAGTACAGAATCGACGGAGTTGTTGCCTCCGGCGGCATGGGGACTGTCTACGAGGCTGAGCAGGAGAATCCCAAGCGAATCGTCGCGCTCAAGATAATGCGGCGTGGTGTCGCCTCCCGGTACGCCATGCGACACTTCGAGCACGAGTCGCAGATCATGGCTTGCCTGAGTCACCCCAACATTGCACAGATCTACGAAGCCGGTACGTACAACACTGGTTCCGGAGATGATGAGAGTGTTCCCTTTTTTGCGATGGAGTACGTTCCCGACGCGCGAACGATCACCCAATACGCAGCGGAGAACCAGGCAAGTACGCGCAGACGGCTAAAGCTGTTCGCTCATGCCTGTGACGCCGTCCACCATGGACACCAGAAGGGAGTCATCCACCGCGACCTTAAGCCGGGGAACATCCTCGTGAATTCAGCAGGCCATGTGAAGGTCATCGATTTCGGTGTGGCCCGCTCCACAAATGCGGATGTGGCCGTCACCACCATACGCACCGACGTCGGCCAACTCGTTGGCACCCTTCAATACATGAGTCCGGAACAATGCAGCGCCGATCCGCAGAATCTGGACACACGAACCGATGTCTACTCACTAGGCATGGTTCTGTATGAGTTGCTCTGCGAACGGCTGCCCTATGATGTCACCAAGTCCACGATTCCGTCTGCGGCCAGGATCATCTGCGAGGAGGGGCCTGCGCGGCCAGCTTTGGTCGATCGCAGACTTCGAGGCGATCTGGAACTGATCATGCTGACGGCGATTGAGAAGGACCGCGAGAAGCGTTACCAGTCTGCGGCGGAGTTGGCCAAGGACATTCGTCGCCACCTGAATCGCGAGCCCATCGAAGCCCGGCGACCGACTATCGCCACTCACATGTTTCGTTGGGCCGCTCGGCACCCCGCGACCACGACAACCTGCATATGCCTATTCATCGCGGCGTCAATCCTTGCCGGAACCTGGCTATACAACTTCAGACCTTCCAAGCTCGTACTTGGGAACAATGGGGGAGAGGCGACTCTTCTCGCCTTCAACGGGCGGGAGTTAAAGACCTGGCGCCGCGATGAACCCCTGGACGACTGCATACGAATGGCTAGGCTCGTTCGCCAACCGAGTGCCATGGATGGCGCGCGACTGGCGGTGCTCGGTTTCATGGATGCGTACGGCGCCACCCCCTATCCGAACTCACTCTGCGCTTACGATGTCGATGGAGATCTGGAGAGCCCGTTCTGGGAGCGACACATCGAGGATGAGCAAATACCCGAGGAGAATAGACATTTGCTCGGGTTTGTTGGACGCGAGTTTCACTTCGATTGCGGCATGGTCGTGGATGTGTTTCCCGCGCTGGATGGCGATGAGATCATCGCAATCCATCGGCGCGAGACCACCACACACTCGGTAGTCCGCGTCTACGATCTCTCGGGGGAATCGCTCTACCAGGTCTGGGTCGATGTGCTTGTCGGGTCAGCCTATTGGATGAGTGATGCTGGCCTGCTCGTCCTGGCCGGCGTGAATGGCGCGGCGTCCTGGCCCGATCGTGGACGCTCGGAAGGAGGCTCCGCGCACCCTACAGTAGTGTTCGCGATTCGCCCCATGACGGGCTTTATCTCGCGAGAGTACCTATCCGAGCAAGCAGGGGACAATCCCCTCAGCCCGGCTTGGTATAATTGCCTTCTGCCGCCCGAGATGTCGACCATGCTAGATCTTAGCCCTTCTCATGGCCTCTCTCGACCCGGCGCGAAACATGATCCAGGCCGATTCGTAAACCTGACGGTAGTGCCGAGGAACTCGGGCGATGGCCCGCCTGGGGGCCTCAGTTGCGTGCTAGACAAGTTCGGAAAGGTCGTTCACGGCTCGCAGGTCACGGACAACATCTACAAGCTCCGCCAGTCGAGATTGCCCGACCCGAGCGATGTTAACCTGGGCGACCTTCCGCCGATCATATCGACGGCTCAGGTAGGGAACGAACCACCACACTCGAGGAACAACGGTTCGTAGAACACTGCCACAGTATTGCGCGAACACGCCCATCCAATGTTCCCGGGAATCCGTGCAGCAAGACACGGGTTCGGATGCTCGCTCACCGGCCAGATACTCAGGGCGACGACTGCCCCTGCAACGTAAGCGCCCATCAAAACCATTCTTGACGGGGCGGCTATTCTGGCTCGGGTGTTGATTGACGGGGTTTGATGGCCAGGAGGTCCGGCATGGCTCGTTCGACTGATTCGAAGAAGCTCGCGTTGTGGCAGGGGCGATTCCAGCGTTTCGTGGATTCCAGCCTGCCGATCGTACGGTTCTGTG
>JAJDDR010000405.1 GCA_029260255.1 Phycisphaerae bacterium | reverse complement strand
CATCCACACGCGCCGGGCGAGGTCTTGGCCGGATCGAGCGGGCAGCCGTCGTTGCAGTCCGCCGTACCATCGACATCGGTGTCGGTATCGGCCACACCGCACCCGCACGCTCCGGGATCGGTCTTGCCCGGATCACTCGGGCAGCCGTCGTGGCAGTCCGCCGTGCCGTCGCTGTCCGTGTCGGTGTCAGCGACGCCGCAGCCGCACGCTCCGGGGTCCGTCTTGCCCGGGTCTCCCGGGCACCCGTCGTTGCAGTCCGCCGTGCCGTCGACGTCGGTGTCGGTATCCGAGACGCCGCAACCGCACTGCCCCGCCGAGGTCTTACCGGGATCGTTCGGACAGCCGTCGTTACAGTCTTCGGCGCCGTCGCCGTCAGTGTCAACATCCAACACTCCGCAGCCGCAGGTACCCGGCGCCGTCTTGAGCGCGTCGTTCGGGCAGCCGTCGTTGCAGTCGGCCGTACCGTCGCCGTCGGCGTCCGTGTCGGGAACGCCACAACCACATTGGCCCGGAGATTCCTTGTTCGCATCGCTCGGACAACCGTCGACACAGTCCGAGGCGCAGTCGCCGGTGCATGACCAACCGTCGTCGTTGCAGCGATCGTCATTGCAGCCTACCGGGTTCTCGCCGGCGCCGTCACCGCAGCAGTAGCGATGCCACGTTTGCCCGTCCTGTTTGCCCCGACAATCCGACGTGCACGAGAGGCAGTCTTCACCCGCGAACGGCTCGCAGATCCCGTTGCCGCAACTCGCACCCGCGGGATCGCAACAATCCTCGTCGTCGTCGTCATCGTCGTCGTCGGAATCACAGTCGTCGTCCGAATCCGAGTTGCCATCGACGGCGCCGCAGCCACAGTCTCCGGGGTCGGTCTTCAACGGATCGCTCGGGCATCCGTCGAGACAATTCGCCGTGGCGTCGCCATCGCTGTCCGTGTCCGGCGTCCCGCACCCGCAGTCGCCGGGCGCGGTCTTGTCCGGATCGCCCGGACACTGATCGACGCAATCGGCGATGCCGTCGTCGTCGTCATCGTCATCAGGCACACCGCACCCGCACGTGCCGGGATGGTCCTTGTTCGGATCAGCGACGCACGTATCGACGACGACCTCGACCACCAGGTCGTTGTAGTCCCGGTCGCCCCCGTTCGCCATATCTTCAAAACACACCACCCATGTGGTGCTCGTCGTCGCCCCGCCTTCGACGAGGAACGTGATCATGTGGTCGACGCCGTCCCCGTTGGCCGAAACGTCCGACGACCACGTCTCCACGCCGTCGTCCACGATGTCCAGCCAGTGGAACGTACCGCTGCTCAAGTCCAGCCCGCTCGTCCCGCCGCTAACGCCGTAGCCCGAGCCCGATACGCTGAACAAATCGGTCTGCGTCCCCCCGCGCTCCCAGCCGAATGCTTGCGAGAAACCCGCGTACCGCGCACGCGCGTTGACCACCACGATGCCGCCGGTCCACGTCTGGTCCGTGCGACCGGTGAAACCCATGCCCGGCACCAGTTCCAACGCCAGACCTTCACCGGCCGCGCCGGCGCCGCCGACGAAGTCGTCGATCCGCGTGATCGTCTCGCCGTTGGTGTAAAGCGTCGCCAGAATGTCCGAGACACTCGGACTGCCGCTGGAGCCCACCGGAGTCAACTCCGCTGACACAGGCACCGCCACAACGGCAAGCACAGAATAGACCGCAACTATGGAAAGGACTGTCGGCCCGCGTTTCATGGCTTCCACACCTCCACCTATCCTCGATCCCCGATGCGTTCGCGCCGCGCGACAACGACCGGGACCCGCACCGACTACGCCGCCTCAAGCGCAGAACGCCGATGTGATCTCGATCCGATCATCCGCCGCGCACGGGAGAATGCCGACCCACGAATCCGCGGAAACGGCTTGCACCTCCCCGAACGCTGATTTATCCGCTCCCCCCAGATTACCGCGGCTCAAGTTCTGGTTCAATAACTTACTGTGCCAATAACACAGCTTTCGCGTTATTCTCGACCGCCGAGAAGCCAAAAACGCAACAATCACAAACATCGACCTAACTTAACGCCCATCGCGGTCCGACCGAACCGCTGGACCTTTGAGCGGTGGACCACGCCCGTGTACGCTTTCGCCCATGAACGGAAGAGAGACACCATCGAAGCGATTCGTCATCCGTGGCGGGCGGGTCATCGATCCGGCGCGGAACTTCGACCGGACCGAAGACATCGGGGTGGACGGTGATCGCATCTCCGCCGCCTCCGAGTCGGACGCCGCGCCGGCAGCGGGCGAGATCGACGCCCGCGGGTTGATCGTGTGCCCGGGGCTCATCGACATGCACGTTCACCTTCGCGAGCCCGGCGCCGAGCACAAGGAGACGATCGAGACCGGCACAGGCGCCGCGGTCGCCGGTGGATTCACCGCGGTGGCTTGCATGCCAAACACCAAGCCGGCCATCGACAACATCGCAACACTGCAACACGTCATCGAGCGCGCCCGGCAGATCGGCGTCTGCCGCGTCCACCCGATCGGCGCGATCACGGTGAATCGTCAAGGCACTGAAGTAGTCGATATGACCGCTCTGAAGCAGCACGGCGCCGTCGCGTTCAGCGACGATGGCGACGGCGTCGAGAACGACAGCGTAATGCGCGAGGCCTTCGCCCGGGCGCGCGAACGCGACGCGGCTATCATCCAGCACTGCGAATACAAGGCAATCTCCGCCGGCGGCGTCATGCACAAGGGACGGGTGTCCGACGCGCTCGGGCTGCCCGGCTTGGACCCGCGTTCGGAAGAAGACATGATCGAACGCGATATCGCGCTGGTCCGCGAGACCGGCGCCCGTTATCACGTCGCGCACATCTCGACCGCGCGAGCCGTCGAACTCGTGCGCCGCGCGAAGGCCGACGGACTCCCCGTCACGACCGAAGTCTGCCCGCACCACCTCCTCTTGACCGACGACGCCTGCTCCGAACAAGACCCGAACACCAAGATGCACCCGCCGCTACGCACCGCGGAAGACGTCGCCGCGTGCCGCAGGGGGTTCCTGGACGGCACGATCGATTGCATCGCGACGGACCACGCGCCGCACACCGCCGAAGAGAAAGCGCGCGGCTTCCTCAAAGCCCCACCGGGGATCGTCGGTCTCGAAACCGCGCTCGCCCTGACATGCGAAGCGCTCTCGGAGGACGGTTCGATCGACTGGTGCGGCCTCATCCGCAGCATGACCGTCGCGCCTGCCTCCGTCCTCGGCGTCACGACGCCCTCACTCACGCCGACAGCCCCCGCGGACATTACACTGATCGACCCGCGGAAGTCCTGGAGAATCGCCCCGGAGACATTCCACGGAAAGACGCGTAACACGCCGTTCGGCGGTCGCGACGTCGTCGGCCGCGCGGTGGCCACGATCGTCGGGGGGCGCCTCCGCCACCAACTCGCGGATGAAGCGCACAGATTCGAGCGACTCAGCCCCATCAATTGAGGAGAAAAAGACTGGCGAGGCGCGTGTCGAAACCCGCCTGCAAGGGCGTGATCGATTGGTAGAAACGGTGCAATCGAACACGGTCGGGTGCCGCCGTACGGTCAACACTCCGGTCGGAGTACGAATTGGGGACTTGAAACGAATGGGCTCCTACGATATACGACGGGGTTCGTAAACGGCCCCCCGCACCGGACGGGACGATCGCGACCCCATCCGGCGTTGGACCGCAGAGCCGATACGACCCGGTGCGCGGCCAATGGGTCGCTCGGCTGAGAGGAAGATGACAATACGCTGACTCGACCGATCTGGTTGGCTTGCCCGAGCGGACCGCCCTCAACGGAGATCACTCTTGAGCGCTGTTACCAAGGTTCTCGTTATACTGCTTGTCGTGCTGTGCATTGCGTTCTCCATGACCGCGATCTCGATTACCGCCAACACCGCCAACTGGAAGTCCGTCGCGGAGGATTACCGCACGCAAGCGCAGATCGCGTACGCCGCGCAGCGTAGCGCGATGGCTTCGCACGCCGCGGCAATCGCGTCGGCGCGGGACAGCATCAAGAATCACCTGAGTCGCATCGGCGAACTCGAACGCGAATCGCAGAGTTCAACGGCGGAAGTGGCCGCCCAATCCGGCGAAATCGCCCTCCTGACCGGCGAGAAGCGCCGTTCCGACGCGCTGGCCCAACGGCTGACCAACGAGTTGGGCGTCGCCCAAAGCAGTCGCGCCGCCATCGACGAGCAGCGCAAGCAGTTCGAATCGCGCAACATCGAGCTCGAACGCCGCAACATCGATCTCAACCAGCGCATCAACGAACTAACCACTCAGGTAACCGTCCTTACCCAGCAGCAGCGACAACAGGAGCAGCAGGTCCACATCCTCCGCGACGAGAACCGCAAGATGCTCGACCGTACGGGATCACCCGTGTCCAGCGGCGTGGCCGCCGCGTTTGAAGGTCGCGGACCGTCGGGCAACATCAACCCCGCCGCGGCGCCGGCCTCGCCGCGCATTGCCGGACACGTGGCCTACGTCGACGGCAACGTCGCCACGCTCAGCGTCGGTTCGGCCGACCGCGTTGAAGTCGGTGCCGTGTTCGTCATCTTCCGCGGCCCGGAGTACGTCGCCGATGTCGAGATCACCGACGTGGAGCCGAATCTATCGTCGGGGCGCGTTATCCGATCGGCACCGGGGGTTTCGCCGGCGAAGGGTGACCGCGCCGAGGACGAATTTCACTTTGCGACGCCCCCGTAACCGATTCTACGGGTTCAAATGGCGGCCGTAATCGGGTAACGTACCCGTTGCGATCCCGGGTGCCCCGGGCGCAAGCGTTCACGACCGGCGTCGCGAAGGCGATGCTCTGAACCGGAGTCTCTCGAGCATGAGTGAAGGCGGACCTCCATCTGCACCCGAAAGTGACATTTACACGGTGCTGCTGGCCATCGCAGCGGTATTCGTATTGGCCGCCACGGTGATCATCTCCGTCAAGAGCCAGCAACTCTTCGGTCATTGGTTGCCGCTGGGCGCCTAGCGCGACGCAGATTCCCTTCCGAATCGCGCCTCGCGCAACGGACGCCGAAAGGACACGACGCAGTGATCTTCGACTCGCTTCTGGGTGCGTTCAGCGTCGACATGGGGATCGACCTGGGAACGTGCAACACCCTCGTGTGCGTCAGGGGTGAGGGCATCGTTCTCAACGAACCCTCCGTCGTCGCCGTCCGCAAGGGCACCAACCAGGTGCTCGACAACGGGAACGCCGTCGGTCTGGTCGCCAAGGAGTATCTCGGCAAGACGCCCGGCTCCATCGAAGCGATCCGCCCGTTGAAAGACGGCGTCATCGCCGACTTCGACATCACCGAAGCGATGCTCGGCTACTTCATCCGCAAGGTCCACGGGCGGCGGCGCTTCGTGAAGCCGCGCGTGGTCATCGCGATCCCTTCGGGGATCACCGCGGTGGAGAAGCGGGCGGTGTACAACTCCGCCGAACGAGCCGGGGCGCGCCGCGTCTACCTCGTCGAAGAGCCGATGGCCGCCGGTATCGGCGCCGGACTCCCAATCGCCGAACCCACCGGCTCGATGATCGTCGACATCGGCGGCGGCACGACCGAGGTCGCGGTAATGTCAATCGCCGACATCAGCGTCTGCGAGAGCATCCGCGTCGCGGGCGACGAGTTCGATGACGCCATCGTCAACTTCATGCGCCGCACGTACAACCTGATGATCGGCTATCAGACGGCCGAGCGCGTCAAGATCAAGATCGGCTCGGCCGCGGCGTTCCCCGATGGTGAACGCGAGATGGAAGTCCGCGGGCGTGACATGATCAGCGGCTTGCCGCGAAGGGCCGTCGTTGGCAGCGGCGAGATTCGCGAGGCGCTGCAGGACCCCGTCGGCCAGATCGCCGGGTGCGTCATCCGCGCGCTTGAGCAGACCGAACCGGAGTTGGCGGCCGACCTGGTCGAATACGGCATTCACCTGGCGGGCGGCGGGGCGCTGCTCCACGGCATCGCCGACGTATTGGCCGCGACCACGGGCCTGGAGTGTACCGTCGTCGACGATGCGCTGAGTTGCGTCGCGCGCGGCACGGCCGTCTACCTCGAGAACCTCTCCCGCTGGAAAGCGGCCGTCGAGGCCGACGACGACGATCTTCGGTGACTGCGCTTACGAAGGCACGTCCTTGAGACACATACCACGCACGAGCCCGCACCGGACCGGCACTTGGCGAATCGCGGCGGTCCTGCTGCTCGGTTCGGGCATCGCCGTGCTCCTCCCGACCGGCATCACCCGCCGTGTCAGTGATGCGCTCCAGGTGCTCGTCCCGTTTCAGGACGGCGTCAATCGCGTGGCCGAGCTGGCCGCCCCACCACCGACCGACACACGACAGATCGACGGTCTGCGGTTCATGGCGGACTCGTTTGCGGCACAGAACAGGAAGCTGCGTGATGACGTTGAGCAACTCACGCGCGTTCGCGGCCGGGGGCTGGGGCGGCGCGGGCGGCTCATTCCGGCGCGGGTCGTGGCCGACGACGCGGCAAGTTGGCGGCGATCGAAGCTGATCCTGGGCGGAACGCGCAGCGGCGTTACGCGGCAGTCGGGCGTGCTGACGTCGACGTTCTCGGTCGATCTGGGGTCCGAAGGCGGCGTGCCCACGGGCTCGGCGGTGTTGGCGGCGGAGGTGCTGATCGGCGTGGTCGAACACGCGGGCACGTACACGTCGCGCGTCCGACTTCTGTCTGACCCGCAGACGCGCATGCCGGTGGCCATCGGGCGCGTGCAGGACGGAGCGTTCTCCGGACCGGACGCGGCGTTCTGGCTGATGGGCACCGGGCGCGGCGGCATCGAGATCCGGGACGTTCATCATCGCTACGTGACCGAGGGTTCGATCCGCGTGGGTGACACGGTCCTGACACGCACCGATGAGGTGACGCTGCCACCGTCGATCACCATCGGTGTGATCGGCGAGATCCTGACCGATCCGGGCAACGGCCTGTTGTTCGTGCTCGAGGTGACGTCGCCCGTGGACGTCGAGGACGTGCGCAACGTGTACGTCGCGGACCTGACCGAAGCACCCAGGTGAGTGCCACGTTATGTCACTCGCCGCCGTCGGCCGGCGGCAATCCGTTCTTGATAACGCCCTCCATCGCCTCGCAGAAGACGTCGATCTCGATCGGCGTGGTGTAGACGTTCGGCGAGACGCGGATGCCGTCGATCTCCTCGAACTTGATGGCCGTCACGAAGATCCTGTGCTTGCCCCAAAGGTGCTTGCGCAAAACCCCCGAATCGATCCCCTCGATGCCCAGGGTGGCCATTCCGCAGGACTGGTCCGGATCGAGACTTGTATACAGCTTTACACGATCGTGCACGGCGAGTCGCCGCGCGAAGCGGTCGCGCAGGTAGCGCAGGCGTGCCTCCTTGCGCCTGGGTCCGATTCCCTCGTAGAAGACCAGGGCTTCAGCCACGGCAAGACGGTTGGCGGCCGGGTGGGTGCCGATCTCCTCGAACTTGCGGATGTCGTCTTTCTTGGGTTCGGCCGCGGCCATCAGAGGCCAATGCCCGGCGATTCGGTCCCGGCGCACGTAGAGAAACCCGGTGCCGATCGGCGCGTGCAGCCACTTGTGCAGGCTGGTCCCGTAGAAGTCGCAGCCGATGGCGCCGCCGTCAAAGACGATGTGGCCGAAGGCGTGCGCACCGTCGACGATGGCGGTGATTCCCTTCTCGCGCGCCACCGCGCAGATCTCGCGCACCGGGAAGATCTGACCGGTGTACGTCGTCATGTGGGACATGAGGACGGCTCTGGTGCGCTCGGTGATGTTGCGTTTGAACTCGCGGACGAGCGCGTCGAGCGTCGGCGGCGGGTTGGGAAACGAGAAGGTCTCGAGCACGATGCCCTCGCGCAGCTCGCGCTGCTTGAGCGTGTTGATCATGCGCGGGTAGTCCTGGGACGTGGTCAAAACCTCGTCGCCGCGCTGGAGGTCGAGCCCGTAGAGCGCAATCTCCATCGACTCGCTGGCGTTGCGCGTGATGGCGATTTCCTCGGGGTCACATCGGAACTGGCGGGCGATGCGGGCGCGCACCGTTTCGACCTTGGGATCCTGCACCTGCCAGAGGTTGCGCGACGGGATCTGGTTGGCGTACTCGACGTGCCTGCGCATGGCGTCCTGAACCATACGCGGCGAGGGGTTCACGCCGCCGTTGTTGAGGTTGATGATGCTGCGGTCGACGGCGAAGGCGCGCTGGATCTGACCCCAGTAGCCTTCGTTGCCGGCCAACTCGTCGGGCGAGGCGCCGCCGGCGCCGCGGTCGGCGGCTTGGACCCGGGCGATTGCGTCGTCTCGGAACATCGCGCAGGCGAACGCGCCGGTGGCCGCGGATCGGAGCAAGAATTCACGTCGACTGGGCATGGCAGCATCCTCGTGGGCTCGGGTCTGCTCGTACTGTAGCGCGCCCGGTCGGAACTGGCGAGCGAGCGGCGCGCATTAAAGTCACACTGGCAAATGGGTTCGTTTGGCGTTGGCGCTCTTGTCGCGCGGGGACGAATAGGGCTTCTTGTCTGAACCGGAAAACGCTGTTGAACGGAAGGAGGTTTGGCGCAGAACGGAGCACTTTGGCGCACAATGTCCTTCTGGAGCCCCCCGTGTCGCGTCGCTGTAGTGCGTCAGTCCGTCGCGGCGTCCTCCACTCAAGGCAATCTTCGAGACGACCTCGAACCTCGTTCCTCGACCGTTGATGCGCGGTGCCGGTGTAGCGTCACCCGCCCATCGCGAATCTCAGCGCCTGGATTGCGGCGCACAGCAGCACCTTACCCGCTGAGCTCACCAAACAGCGGCGGAACGCAGCACGGGGCAGGGGGAATCGAATGTAAACATTCAGTGAACCCGTGTCATCTACGGTGCGGCTTTGGCGTGGAGCTTCTGGCGGAAGTGCTTTTGGAGTGGGTAGAGGTAGACGCGTTTGACGGGTAATGGGTGGCGGTGGCGGCGGTCGAGCTTGCCTCGCCC